>NZ_JBKYMO010000048.1:0-20065 GCF_047302915.1 Massilia sp. CT11-108
GTGCGCGCCCTGCCCGGCCAGGCCGCGCACCTGCTGGGCGGACTGGATTGCATCGTCAACAACGCGTCGTTGTTCGAATACGACAAGCCGGACGCCTTTTCTCCAGCCCTGCTGGCCGCCCACATGCAGTGCAACGTGGGCGCGCCGCTGCTGCTCGCGCAGGCATTGCACGCGCTGGTGCCGGACGGCGGCCAGGCCGTCGTGATCAACTTGCTCGACCAGAAACTGTACAATCTCAACCCGGATTTTTTGTCGTACACGCTGTCGAAAGCGGCATTGCAGACGGCCACCACGATGCTGGCCCAGGCGCTGGCACCGGCACTGCGCGTCGTCGGCGTCGCGCCCGGCATCACACTCGTCTCGGGCGACCAGAGCGCGGACGGCTTCGAGCGCGCGCACAAGGTCACGCCGCTGGGACGCTCGTCCACGCCGCAGGACATCGTCGACGCCGTGTGCTACGCGGCCAATGCGAAGGCGCTGACCGGCACCACCCTGCTCGTCGACGGCGGCCAGCACCTGATGCCGCTGGCGCGCGACGTGATGTTTTTGACTGAAGACTGAATCAACCCCGTCCCCTCTTATTTCGAAGGTTTCCTATGTTGTCCGCCCTGTTCTACCCGCAACTGCGCGATTGCCGCAGGCTGTTCCTGCGCAATTACGAAGTCATGATCAACATCGGTGTCCATGAGTTCGAAAAGAAGGGCGAGCAACGCGTCCTGATCAATGTCGACCTGTACATCCCGCTCGCCCTGTCGACGCCGAAGGACGATCAATTGCACGAAGTGGTCGACTACGACTTCATGCGCGAGACCATCGCCAGGCGCATGGCGCAGGGCCACGTGCACCTGCAGGAAACCCTGTGCGACGACGTCGTGAAGGCGATGCTGGCGCACCCGAACGTGCGCGCGGCCCGCGTGTCGACGATGAAGCCCGACGTGTATCCCGACTGCGAAGGCGTCGGCGTCGAAGTGTTCCAGATCAAGGATGAAGCATGAATGAAGTGACCTTGGCGCGTCCCGAGACGGACGCGCTTGATAAAAAGGCCGAGAAGCAGGCCTACGAGAACAACAAGCTGCACAAGCGGCTGTGCCGGCTCGTCGGCCAGGCGATCGGCGATTTCAACATGATCGAGGACGGCGACAAGGTCATGGTCTGCCTTTCCGGCGGCAAGGACAGCTATGCGCTGCTGGACATCCTGATGACCTTGCGCGAGCGTGCCCCGATCCACTTCGACATCGTCGCCGTCAACCTCGACCAGAAACAGCCGAACTTCCCGGCCGACGTGCTCCCGGCGTATCTGGAAAAACTGGGCATCCCGTACCACATCGAGAACCAGGACACGTACAGCATCGTCAAGCGCCTGATCCCGGAAGGCAAGACGACGTGCTCGCTGTGTTCCAGGCTGCGGCGCGGCATCCTGTACCGCGTGGCGGACGAGCTGGGCTGCACGAAGATCGCCCTGGGCCACCACCGCGACGACATCCTCGAGACCTTCTTCCTGAACATGTTCTTCGGCGCGAAGATCAAGGGCATGCCGGCCAAGCTCGTCTCGGACGACGGCAAGCACGTCGTCATCCGTCCGCTGGCCTACGTGAAGGAAGCGGATACGGAACGCTATGCCGAGGTAAAACAGTTCCCGATCATCCCGTGCGACCTGTGCGGCTCGCAGGAAAACCTGCAGAGAAAACAGATCAAGGCGATGTTGCGCGACTGGGAGAAGAAATATCCGGGCCGTGTGGAAAACATCTTCTCGTCGCTGTCGACCGTCGTGCCGTCGCACCTGATGGACCGCGAGATGTTCGGCTTCACGGACCTGAAAGCGGACGGCGTGGCGAATCCGGCCGGCGACATCGCGTTCGACGAGGAACCGTGCTCGACGCCGGCGACGGGGACCATTCCGCTGCAGCCGCTGTAATACTTCACGCTGGCGTCGGAAGTCCTGGGCGAGCGCGCGGCCGAAGGCTCGGGCCTGATCTGCGTGGCCATCTTCGGCGGTGCCATCGTGCCCTTGATCACGGGCTACGCCGCCGACGCCGCCGGCCTGCGCCTCGCACTGGCCGTGCCCGCGCTGTGCTACCTGCTGATCCTCGCGTTCGGCTGGTACGCACGCCGGCCGCTGCAGTACGGCTGAGCGTCAACCCGCGACATCCGTGCCCGCCGGGCTCACGCCGTCCGGCTGCCTGCGCGCCTGGCCGAACTGGCGCAGCGCGCGGGCGTTGATGCGGTCGCGCTCGGTATCGCGCAGCCAGCCCCACTTGTCGAAGTAGCGCCACGCCGACACGCACCGCCACCAGAGCGCTGCCGACCGCCTGCGCCAGCCGCGCGCGCTTGCCTGGGCCGGGTCGCGCGCAGGGTGACGCAACACCGTGACATGCGGCACGAACACGGTGCGCGCGATGCATGCGGTGCGGCGCGCCAGGTCGACGGTGTCGAACCTCTGCAGGAAGCGCTCGTCGAACATGCCGGCGCGCAGCACGGTCTCGACGCGCATCAGCAGGCAGCAGCCCGGCGGCACCGGCACCTCCATCACCCGGCTGTAGCCGCCCGCGTGCAGCTGGTAGCGCGCCAGCCTGCCGCTGGAGCGGCGCAGCAGCGGAAAGCAGCGTCCCAGCAGCAGTTCCAGCGGCCCCGGCAGCAGGCTGCACAGCGGCTGCAGGCGCCCGTCCACATCCTGCACCCGCGGCGCCAGCAGGCCCACGTCGGGATGCTGCTCCATATAGGCGACCATCCGGGCCACCGCGTCGAGCGGCAAGCCGATGTCGGGTGCAAGCAGCAAGTGATAGACACTGCCCGCCGCCGCGGCCTCGCGCAGGATGCGGTTATGGGCGCGCGCCTGACGGGGCCAGTCCCGTTGCGGGCGGTAGTGCGCCCCGTAGCGTCCGGCCAGCGCGGCCAGCGCAGGCTGTTGGGCATCGTCGACCAGGTAGATCCGCAGGTGCGGACAGGCCGTCGTGAGGCTGAGCAGCAGATGTTCGATCCGGTCCGGTGTCGCCCCGCCGCAGACGAGGCAGCAGCTGGCCCGGACGGCCGTGGCGCCCTCCAGCGAACGAAACACATGGGTTCAGAGTGGCGCCGTGCGCGACGGTTGCAGCGGAATCGGCGGCGCTTGCGCAGGATCAGACTGCAAGCATCTGCCGCCGACAAATGGATATGAAAGAGGTCGAACGGTTACAGCGCCATGGGCACCCGTGCCCACGCGAATGCCTACACTACGCGAACATTGCTACGATCGTGTCATTGATGAGTCAAGGTGTTTAGCGTGTGCGCGGCGGATAAATCGCGATCTCCTTCATCTGCGACCGCGCGATGTGCATCGGCACGCGACGCGCCCGCGCCGTCGACGCCGCCGGGCAGGCATTGGTGGCGCGGTACGCGAGCGCGGCGGCCAGCATGCCCTCGGCGGGATCGCCCAGCGCATGCGCCATGTCGTCGGACACGGCGCAGGTCGGCGCGAAGCCGTCGGCGAAATCGCCGAAACCCTTCGCGTTCACGCCCTGGAACTGGATCGTGAAATACGTCGTGCCGCAGTTATCCGCCGGCAGGAAGCCGTAGGGCTTGCCACAGGTCGTGGCGCCGATGATATCGACCTGGACGTCCACCCCGCGCAGGCCGTTGATGACGGCTTCGCTGGCCGAGCACGTGTCGGACGTCGTCAGCACGGTCACGCGCTTCAGGCCCAGGTAGGGCAACGCCATATTGCGCGGCGCGGAAAAGCCGTAGGCCGTGTTGCGGAACGGGATCGGGGCATCGGGCGCCGTCTTGTCGTTGTACAGCGCGCGCTCGAACGTCTTCCCGGCCGTGGCCGGTCCCGCGATCATGTACGCCAGTTCGCTGGCGACGTACAGGAGGCCGCCGCCGTTGTAGCGCATGTCGAGCACGAGGTCCGCCGCGCCCTGGTTCTTCAGGCTCGTGAACGCATTCACGAGCTGCAGTTCGGAGACGGCATTGTGGTCCTCGAAGCTCAGGTAGCCCACCTTGCCGGTCGGCGTGTCGATCACTTTCACGTTTTTCACGGGCGTCGTCGTGACGACGGCGGACGTCAGCGCGATGTCCATCGTGGTGTCGCCGCGGCGTATCGTGAGCGTGTGGCGCTCGCCCGCGGTGTCCGGCGACAGGCCGTCGTTCAGCCGTTCGATCTGCGCCTCGTCGGCGGTATTGATGAAGTCGATGCCGTCGACGGCCGTCAGCAGGTCGCCCCGCTGGATGCCGGCCGCGGCCGCGGGCGACCCCGGCTCGACGATCGCCGCGATCCAGGTGCGCGGTGCCGTCGTGGAGTTGACGGACCACGTCAGGCCATAGCCCGTATCCTGGCTCGCATTGGTCAGCGCATCCCATTCCGCCGTCGTGTAGGTGAAATGGAAACGGTCCTTGTCCTTGCCCGACGCGGTCAGCGCGGGCGTCTTGAGCGCATCGAAATAGTCGAGCGTGTTCGTGTAGTCGGCCATGCGGACCGTCGACGGGATCTCGCTGTACCAGAGATAAGTCGCGTCGGTCCAGCCGCGCAGGAATTTCATCTCGTCCTGCAGCGTGCCCTGGCGGTCCGGGAACGCATGACCCTCGGCGTCGACGCCCGTGCGTGGCGCGGCGCACAGGTCTTGGTAACTGATGTAGTCGGACGGGATCGGGTCCGGGGTCACGGCCGGTGGCGTGGGCGTCGTGGTCGGCGGCGTGGTCGTCCCGGTGCCGGGATTGCCGGCGACGGGCGTCGAGGCGCCGATGCCTGGACTCCCCCCGCCGCCGCCACAGCCGGACAGCGTGACGAGCGTCGCGAAAGCGCAAGCGAACAGGCGGGAAAAACGGGTCGGCGAAGCAGCGGTAGAAGGCGATTTCATGCGTCCGATTATAGACCCGGCCGCTTCGCGCAAATACATCCAACTGTAACAACGCCGCCTGCCGAAACCGGCGGGCGGCGTCGTATCAAAAGAACAGCATCAGGCGGCGCGGGTGACGGTGCCGCCCGCGTGGAAGGCAGATACCAGTTCCGCTTCCTTGCGCTTGGCTACCTTGAGGTTGCGCTCCTTGACGTGGCCGAAGCCGCGGATGTCTTCCGGGATACTCGCGATGGCCACGGCCTGCGCCAGGTTGTCGGCCGTCAGCCTGGGCAGCAGGCCCTCGATGGTGGCGCGGTATTCCTGGTTCAGGGCGCGTTCCATCCGGCGCTCGGCCGTGTGGCCGAACGGATCGAATGCCGTGCCACGCAAACCCTTCAGCTTCGCCAGCACGCCGAACGCCTTCATCATCCACGGGCCGAATTCCTGTTTTACCAGGTGGCCGTCCTTGTCCTTCTTCGCGAACAGCGGCGGCGCCAGGTGGAATTTCAGTGTGACGTCGCCTTCGAACATGCCGTCGATCCTGGCCATGAACGCGGGATCCGTGTACAGGCGCGCGACTTCGTACTCGTCCTTGTAGGCCATCAGCTTGTGCAGGTAGCGCGCGACGGCTTCCGTCAGGCGCGTGCCCTTGCCCAGCTTTTCCTCGGCGGCGCGGACGCGGTCGACGAAGGCCTTGTACTGCGCGGCATAGTCGGCATTCTGGTACGCGGTCAAGAGTTCGACGCGGCGCTTGACGAGCTCGTCGAGCGTCTGCGCGCGCTTGAACTCGATCACCTTCGCGGGCGTGACGAGCTTCTGCACGGACGGCAGATCATGCGCCGCCGTGCGGCCCCAGTTGAACGCGGCCTTGTTGAAGGCGACCGACACGCCGTTCAACTCGATCGCCTTCAGGATCGACGCTTCCTGCAGCGGCACGTGGCCCTTCTGGAACGCGTAGCCCAGCATGAACATGTTGGTGGCGATGGCGTCGCCCATCAGCGTGGTCGCGATGTGGCCGGCGTCGATGAAGTCGACGTTGCCTTCGCCGCAAGCCTGCACGATGGCGCCGCGCGAACCTTCGGCCGGGAATTGCCAGTCCGGGTTCTTGATGAACGCGGCGGTCGTGGCGCCGGTGCCGTTGACGGCAGCCCACGTGCGGCCTTCGCCCATGCGCGACAGCGCGTCGCGGCTGGCCGTCACGATCTGGTCGCAGCCGATCACGAGGTCCGCGTTACCAGTGCCGACGCGCGTCGAGTACAAATCGCCCTGGCGGTCCGCCAGGCGCACGTGCGACATCACCGGACCGCCCTTCTGCGCGAGGCCGCTCATGTCCAGCACGAGGGCACCCTTGCCTTCGACGTGGGCGGCCACCGCGAGGATCTGGCCGACCGTCACGACACCCGTGCCGCCGACGCCGGTGACGAGGATGCCGAACGGGTTCGTCGTCGCAGGAATCTTCGGCATCGGCAGCGACGGCGGCGCCGCTTCGGCAGCAGTCTTCTTCGGCTTTTTGAGTCCGCCGCCTTCGACCGTGACGAAGCTCGGGCAGAACCCGGTGACGCACGAGAAATCCTTGTTGCACGACGATTGGTTGATCTGGCGCTTGCGGCCCAGTTCCGTCTCCAGCGGTTCGACGGACAGGCAGTTCGACTGCTTCGAGCAGTCGCCGCAGCCTTCGCACACGGCTTCGTTGATCACCGCGCGCTTGGCCGGATCCGGATAGGCGCCCTTCTTGCGGCGGCGGCGCTTTTCCGACGCGCAGGTCTGGTCGTAGATCATGGCCGACACGCCCGGCATCTCGCGCAGTTCGCGCTGCACGTCCATCAGTTCCGCGCGGTGGCGCACGGTGACGCCTTCGGCCCACGGATAATCGTCCGGATATTTGTCCGGCTCGTCGGTGACGACGATGATCGGCGTCACGCCTTCGGCCGCGAGCTGGCGGCTGATCCTGGCCGGGTCGAGCGGACCGTCGACGACCTGGCCGCCCGTCATCGCGACGGCGTCGTTGTAGAGAATCTTGTACGTGATGTTGACCTTGGCCGCGACCGAGGCACGGATCGCCAGCACGCCCGAGTGGAAATAGGTGCCGTCGCCGAGGTTCGCGAACACGTGCTTCTCGCCCGTGAACGGGGCCTGGCCGATCCACGTGACGCCTTCGCCGCCCATGTGCGTGAACGTGGACGTCTCGCGGTCCATCCACAGCACCATGTAGTGGCAGCCGATGCCCGCCATCGCGCGCGAGCCTTCCGGCACCTTCGTCGAGCTGTTGTGCGGGCAGCCGGAGCAGAAGTACGGGATGCGGTCCGTTTCCGGGTTCGCCTTCGGGATGTTCTTGAGGATCAGTTCCTTCGCTTCGAGGAAGGCGATGCGTTCCTTTACGCGCTCCGCGACCGGATGGCCGGCGCAGTAGTGCGAGATGCGCGACGCGATCGCGCGCGCGACCTGGGCCGGATTCAGCTCGTAGTTCGCCGACAGCAGCCAGTCGCCCTGGCCGGAGCGGTTCTTGACGCTCCACTCGCCGGCGTCGTCGAACTTGCCGACGACGCGCGGACGCTCGCTGTCCGGCAGGTTGTACAGCTCTTCCTTCAGCGCGTATTCCAGCACTTGCCGCTTTTCCTCGACGACGAGGATCTCGTCCAGGCCGCGCGCGAATTCGTGCACGCCGACCGAGTCCAGCGGCCACGTCATGCCGACCTTGTACACGCGCAGGCCGATGTCGCGCGCGGCCTGCTCGTCGATGCCGAGATCCGCCAGCGCCTGGCGCGTGTCGAGGTAGCTTTTGCCGGCGGTGATGATGCCGATCCTGGGCTGGGGGCTGTCCCAGATGATCTGGTTGAGTTTATTGGCTCGCGCATAGGCCAGCGCGGCATACCACTTGTAGTGGTTCATGCGCACTTCCTGGTCCAGCACGGCGTCCGGCCAGCGGATGTTCAGGCCGCCCGGCGGCATCTCGAAATCGGTCGGCAGGATGGTCTGCACGCGGTCCGGATCGAGGTCGACGACGGCGCCCGATTCGATGATGTCGGTCACGCATTTCATCGACACCCATAGCCCGCTGTAGCGGCTCATCGCCCACGCATGCAGGCCGTAGTCGATGTATTCCTGCACGGACGACGGATACAGCACGGGGATGCCGCAGTGGTGCAGGATGTGGTCGGACTGGTGCGCCGTGGACGACGATTTCGCTGCGTGGTCGTCGCCCGCCAGCACGAGCACACCGCCATTCTTCGCGGAGCCCGCGTTGTTGCCGTGTTTAAAGACGTCGCCGCAGCGGTCCACGCCCGGGCCCTTGCCGTACCACATGGCGAACACGCCGTCGTACTTCGCATCCTTGAACAGATTGGTCTGCTGCGTGCCCCAGACGGCGGTGGCCGCCAGGTCTTCGTTCATGCCGGGGTGGAAGTGGACGTGGTGCGATTCCAGGTGCTTCTTCGCCTTCCACGCGGTCTGGTCGACCTGGGTGACGGGCGAGCCCCGGTAGCCGGTGATATAGCCCGCCGTGTTCAGGCCGGCCTTCAGGTCGCGTTCGCGCTGCAGCATCGGCAGGCGGATCAGCGCCTGGGTGCCGGTCATGAAGGCGCGGCCGCGCTCGAGCGTCCATTTGTCGTCGAGCGTGATCTCGTGCGGGGATAGCGGTTCCAGCTGGCTGCGGTCCAGGGGGGCGTTCATGCGTGTCTCCGATTATGTTTGTCGTGTTTCGGTTGAGGCCAGTATAGACCCGCACCCCCAGCATTAAATTTCAATGAATTCCCCCCGCCGGACGATTTGCGCAATAAAATTGCGACGTACGCCCGCCCCGTGGAGAATTCATGTCAAAAATCGAGCTGGATAAAACCGATCGCAAAATCCTGGCCATCCTCCAGTCGGATGGCCGCCTGTCGAACCAGGACGTGGCCGAGCGCGTCAGCCTGTCGCCGTCGCCCTGCCTGCGGCGCATCAAGCGGCTGGAAGAGGCCGGCGTCATCCGGCAATATGTCGCCCTGCTCGATCCCGACAAGCTGGGCCTGGGCCTGCTGGCCTATGTGAATGTCCGCCTGGAAAAACACAGCGAAGGCGCGGCGAACGCGCGCGTGCCGGCCACGTCGCCGCGCTTCGAATTCGCCCAGGCCGTGTCGACCTGGCCGGAAGTGGTGGCCTGCTATGCGATGACGGGGGAGATGGATTTCCTGCTGCGCGTGCACGTGGAGGACATGGACCACTTCTCGCGCTTCATGATGAGCACCTTGCTGCGCCACCCGGCCGTGCTGGACGTCAAGTCGAGCTTCGCCCTGCAGCGCATCAAGGAAACGACGGCGCTGCCCATTGTTTGAGGCTGTTTAGTAATAAGCACGAAACTCGCAGTCCGATGCGCGCGCGCGTTTGACCCGGCGCGGCGGTCTCGCTAATCTCGATCTGGTCTCGGCCCGGCCGTCGCTTCAGGGGCGGCCGGTTCGTCTCCAGCCGGTGTGGTCCGGCTCTCTTTCCGATGCACCGGGTGTTGTCCCGGTCCGTCGGATTTTTTTTGGCCTACCAGCCGGTGATGCGCCGCAGTTGCGGCAGCAGTTCGGCCGCCATGGCCGCATGCTGGGCCGTCGTCGGATGGCCATTGACGGCGTCACCGGGCTGGTACGCCACCGGTGCGAGCAGGTGCACGCGCCTGTCGCCCACCCGGCCCATCGCTTCCTTCAGATAACCGATCAGCGCCGCCTTCTTGTCGCCATTCAGCAGCACGCCTTCCGTCAGCGCGATCTGCGCGTGCGGATGGTCGCGCAGCACGCGGCGCAACAAGGCCGTGTACGTATCGACATACGCCGCACGCTCCGGGATGCCGGGGTTGAAGTCATTGGTGCCGATCGCGATGACGATCAGGTCCGGAGCGTAATCGGCCTGGTTCCATCGCACCGGATGCGCGGCATCGGCGATGGCGAGGTCGTAGAACGCCGGCAGCTGAAATTCGTCGGTCCGGTCGTTCCAGCTGCGCACGAGACCCCGGCCGCCATAGCAGACCAGCTGCACCTGCGCGTCGAGCGCACGCGCGGCCAGCATGCCGTAGGACAGGCGTGGATTCCACCAATCGGGCGTGTCCTTGTCGCCGGCGCCCCGCTCCATGTCGGCGCCGCACGTGACGGAATCGCCCAGCACGAGCAGGCGCCGCCTGGGCAGCGTGGGGGCGGCGAGGAACCGGCCATCGGCCGTGAAACGCGCGATGGACGTCACGCCCAGCCAAGTCTCGCTGCGGTGCACGAGTTCGACGCGATGCGAGCCGCGCGCCGCGCCCTTGAAGACGTCATAGGACTGCACCTGCGGCGCCAGATGCAACGTGCCGGCGGGTTTGCCGTCCACGATGACGTCGACGAGGCTGCTGGCACTGCCTGCCGCATCGACGGCGAGCCGGGTGCCGTCGACGACCAGGGACAACGTCACGCCGGGATAGCCGAAGCGCACGGTGCCATCGGCTTCCGCCACCGAGCGGCCCATGCGCGCGACGTGCGTATCGGCGGCGGGTATCGTCTGCTCGGCGGCCGCCGCAGCCGCGCACACAGCCAGCAGCGCGGCAACGAGCGGCCGGCGCATCACGCCCCCTTCTTCAGGCGCAGCAGCAGCACGCCGTGCGACGGCACGGTCGCGTCGAGACGCTTGCTCGTGTCGCCCGTCTTGCCGGTCCACGCATCCGTCCAGTGCCAGGTCGCCTTCTTGAAGTCGACTTCACGCTTGGACAGGTCGTCGGCGATGGCGTTCTGCTTCCAGTCATAGTGCAGCGGCAGCGCGGACTCGCCGCGGTTCAGCACCATGAACGCCCACTCGTCGTTGGCCAGCGGCTTGGCCCACAGTTCGACGGGACCCTGCTTCCAGAAGCGCAGCGCCGGCACGCCCAGCGGGTCCTGGTTGAGGGCGATGACTTCGCGGCGGCCGATGATCTTCTTGACCGAGTCCGGCATCGAACGCAGGTCGTTGCCGAGGATGAGCGGCGAATTCATCATGGCCCAGATCGAGAAGTGCGCGCGGTCCTCGTCTTCCGTCATGCCCATGCCGACTTCCAGCATGTCCATGTCGTTCCAGTGGCCCGGCCCCGCGTGCTTGCGCAGGCCCGCCTGCATGTCGAGGATGCGCATCACGCCCCATGCGGACCACGAGCCGGCGCTCTTTTCGCAATCCCAGCACGGATAGATGTCGCCCGTCGTGCGCCACGAGTGGCCGACGTCGGCCGCCCATTCCCACGGCTTGTTGTCGCCCCATTCGCAGATGCTGAAGAGAATCGGGCGGTTGGCCGCGCGGATCGCGTCGCGCATCGTCGTGTAGGCGCCGACCGCGTTCAGGCCCTTGGTCTCGCACCAGTCGTATTTCAGGTAGTCGATGCCCCAGGCGGCGTACGTCTTCGCATCCTGGTATTCGTGGCCGCGGCTGCCGGGACGGCCGCCGCACGTCTTGTCGCCGGCGTCCGAGTAGATGCCCAGCTTCAGGCCGCGCGCATGCACGTAGTCGGACAGCGCCTTCATCCCGGACGGGAAGCGCTGCGCGTCCGCCTGGATGTTGCCGTTCTCGTCGCGCGCGCCGTGCCAGCAGTCGTCGATGTTGATGTACTGGTAGCCGGCATCCTTCAGGCCCAGCTTGACCATGGCATCGGCCGTCTCGCGGATCAGTTTTTCGTCGATGTCGCAGGCGAATTTATTCCAGCTGTTCCAGCCCATCTGCGGGGTGGCCGCGAGGCCGTCGAATTTCTGCGCCCAGGCCGCGGCCGGGGACGCCGCGATGGTGGCGGCAAGGATCAGGGAGGCACTACGTTTCACTATTTTGCTCCAATCGTCTTCAGGCGTTTATCGTGGTCCGCGATCAACTTGAGCGAGCTGGCATCGCTGTCGAACACGGAATAAAGGCCCTGCTCTTCCTGCGGCGGATCGCCGACGAAATCGTTACCCGGCTTCCACCAGTAATCCGCATTGGCCGCACGCCCCGCACCGCCCCACGCCCAGAAGTTCCAGCCGGCGACCGGATCGCCCGCTGCCGCGCGCTTCTCCAGCGTCGTGAAGACTGCGTCATAGAAGCGGTCGCGCACCTTGGTCGACGCCTTGATGTCGAACGAGCCGCCGTCGCGGTTCAGGCCGAACTCCTCCAGCACGATCGGCTTGCCGAGCTTCTTCGCATAGTCGACATGCACGTTCAGGTAGTGGCTGGCCTTCTCCATCATGCCGTTCCACGTGGCGTCGGGCTTCTTCGGATCGAACCAGCCCCAGTTCGTCGGCCACAGGTGGTACGTCAGGTAGGCGATGTCCGGCGTGCGGTGCGCGTCCAGGTACAGCTGCGCATCCTGCGCGGAGCCGGCCAGGCCCTCGCTGCCCGTGCTGACCATGTGGCGGCCATCGAGCGAGCGGATGTAGTGGGCGGTCTCGGCGATCCACTTCACGTACGTCGCCTTTTCCCGCGGCGTCGACTTGCTGTTGCCGGGGCGCGGCTCGTTCGCGAGCTGCCACGACAGGATCGTCGGGTCGTCGCGGTAAGCCTTCTTCGTCACCGTGTTCGTGCGCTGGACGATCTTCGCGATCACGTTGCGGTATTCGGCCTGGGCGCGGGCGTTCGTGTAGAACGTCGCGTTTTCGGCCATGTAGCGTTCGTAGTCCTTGCTCACGTTGGGATCGTGCGCGGGCGAGCCGGTGAACCAGTTCAGGTACTGGGTCATCCCGCCGGACCACTGCCAGAAATTATTCAGGTAGAGCACGGCCGTCATGTCACGCTTTGCCAGTTCGGCCATCATGAAGTCGAGGCCTTGCAGCAGCTGCTCGTCGTACTGCCCGGGCGCGCCCGTCGTGGCGGGGCTGACGGCGCTTTTCATTGCCGTCTTCTCCGACACGGCCAGCACGCGCACGTTGTTGATGCCGAGCGCCTTCATGCGGTCCAGCTCCTTGACGAGGCGGGCCCGCTGGCCCACGCCCGTCGGCGCGCCGAGGTAGCCGCCATACCAGAAGTTCGCACCGGCGATCATGTAGCGCTGGCCGTTGCGTTCGAAATGGCTGTCCTTGACGGCCACGAAGCCGCTGTTGTCTGCCGCTTGTGCCGCTTGGGTCGCACCCGCCATCAGCAGGGTGGCGGCCAAAGCGATGTTGCCGAACTTGCGTTGCATGGTCGTAGTCTCCTCGCGCTCCTTGGGGAACGTCATTGTGTGGGATCATGCGCCGCCCACCGGGCGGTGGGCGGCAGGGGGGTGATGCTTACTTGCGCTGGCGGCCGCGCACGTCCAGCGTGGACGCCGGCAGGTCGACCGTCACGCTGGTCGCGTTCTTGCCGGCCGCGTCTTCGGCCAGCACCAGCTTGTACTTGCCCTTGGCGATGCGCCAGGTCTTGCTCTTCTCGTCGAACAGGCCGAGGATGCGCGGCTCGACGACGACGTCGACTTCCTTCGATTCACCCGGCTGCAGCGCGACCTTGTCCCAGCCGGCCAGGCGCTTCGGCGCTTCCCACTTGGCGGCGAGCGGCGACACGTACACCTGCGGCACGTCCTTGCCGGCGACGTTGCCCGTGTTCGTGACCTTGAAGCGCACGTGCAGGCGCCCGTCCTTGACCTGGCTCGCGAGACCCGAGTACGAGAACGTCGTGTACGACAGGCCGTGGCCGAACGGGAACAGCGGGGTCAGGCCCTTCTGGTCGAACCATTTATAGCCGACGGCCGCGCCTTCCTTCGTGTAATCGACGGTGAAGCGCTGCTCCGGCTGTTTCGGATCGCCGTCCAGCTTCGGACGCGGCAGCTGCTGCTCGGAGACCGGGAACGTGGCCGGCAGGTGGCCGGATGGATTCACGGCGCCGAACAGCACGCGCGCGATCGCTTCGCCGCCGCTCGTGCCCGGGTACCACGCTTCCAGCACGGCCGGGATCTTCGACACCCACGGCATCGCGACCGGGCCGCCCGTTTCCAGCACGACGACGGTGCGCGGGTTGGCGCCGGCCACGTTGTCGATCAGGGTGTCCTGGTTGTCCGGCAGCGCCAGCGACGTCGCGTCGTTCGCCTCGCCGATCCACTGCGTCGCGAACACGAGCGCGACGTCGGCCTGCGCGGCCACGCGCGCGGCGCGTGCCGGATCGGTGCCGTCGTCGTACACGACCTTCGCGTTCGGCGCCAGCGCCTGGATGTGACGCAGCGGCGACGACGGGTAGTACACGACCGGACCCGGCCAGACCTTCGGCTCCAGGCCCGGCACGGCATTGCCGCCGACCGGATACACCTGCGACGAACCGCCGCCCGACAGCACGCCCACGTCGGCATGGCCGCCGATGATGGCGATGGTCTTCACGTCTTTCGACAGCGGCAGCACGCGGTTGTCGTTCTTCAGCAGGACGATGCCCTCTTCCGCCGTCGCGCGGCTGACGGCGCCGTTCTTCGCGAAGTCGATCTTGCCGCCCTGCGCGACCGGATTGTCGACGACGCCCTTGGCGAACATGGCGCGCACGATGCGCGTGGCCATGTCGTCCAGGCGCGCTTCCGACACGTAGCCGTTCTTCACGGCTTCGTCGAGCGCGCCGCCGAAGTACGGCGACTTGTCGAATTCCTGGCCCGACTGGCGGTCCAGGCCATTGTTCGCGGCCTGCACGGTGCTGTGCGTCGCGCCCCAGTCGGACATCACGTAGCCCTTGAAGCCCCAGTCCTTCTTCAGCACTTCGTTCAGCAGGTAGTCGTTCTCGCACGCATAGGTGCCGAACACGCGGTTGTACGAGCACATGACGGAACCGGCGTCCGACTGCTCCAGCGCGAGCTGCATCGCGAGCAGGTCCGACATGCGGGCCGCGGCCTTGTCGATGCGGACGTCGTGCTCGTTGCGGCCCGTCTCCTGGTCGTTCAGCGCATAGTGCTTGACGGTCGAGATGACGTGGTTCGATTCGATGCCCTTGACGGCATGGCCGACCATCGTGCCGGCCAGCAGCGGGTCTTCACCGGCGTATTCGAAGTTGCGGCCGTTGCGCGGATCGCGCATCAGGTTCACGCCGCCGGCCAGCATCACGTTGAAGCCGGAAAGGCGCGCTTCCGAGCCGATCATCGCGCCGCCGGCATAGGCCATCTGCGTATCCCACGTCGATGCGGTGGCGAGGCCCGACGGCAGCGCCGTGCGCTCGCGCGGGGTCGGGGTGGCCTGGGTGGCGACGCCGAGGCCGGCGTCCGTTTCCAGCAGGTCCGGCAGGCCGAGACGCGGGTTACCCGGCACGAAGCCGGCCGAGAACGGGATCGCGTCTTTCGGCGGCGTGGTGCCCTTCGGGGCGAACGACGTGCCGAAATAGCCGAACACCCAACGCAGCTTTTCTTCGCGGGTCATGGCCTTGACGGCGAGTTCGGCGCGCTTGTCGGCGCTGAGGGAACGGTCCAGCCACGGCTTCTGGGCCGGCGCGGCGGGCGCGTCGGCGGCGGTGGCGAACAGGGGGAAGGCGGCAGCCAGGGCGGCAACGAGGGTCAGTTGATTCAAACGCATGGGACGAGGCTCTCTTAGGGTACGGATCGTTATAGGTATGCGACGCTTTGGATATGCAATGTGCCGCCGCGTGAGAACCACGCGGCGGCAATTCGGATCAGGCGGTCAGACGGCCTTGATGTCCACGTACATGCGGGCGTATTTCGCGCCGAAGTACAGGATGAAGGCGTAGCAGACGGCCGGGATCAGGAACGACGTCTGCAGGCCGATCATGTCCGCGGCCTGGGCCTGGATGACGGGCACCACGGCGCCGCCGGCGATGGCCATCACCAGCAGGCCGGAGCCCTGGCTGGTCTGCGGGCCCAGTTCGTGCACCGACATGCTGAAGATGGTCGGGAACATGATCGAGTTGAACAGGCCGACGGCCAGCACGGCCCACATCGCGAAGTGGCCATGGCCGAACGTGGTCGCCACCAGCAGCGCGATGCACACGGCGGCGTTGAACGCGAGGACCTTGCCCGGGCTGACGGTGCGCATCACGGCCGAACCGATGAAGCGGCCGACCATCGCGCCGCCCCAATAGTAGGCGACATAGTTCGCGCCGACTTCCGGCGAGAAGCCGGCGATGGACGAGTCGCCCATGTAGTTGATCAGGAAGCTGCCGATGCTCACCTCGGCGCCGACGTACACGAAGATCGCCAGCACGCCCAGCATCAGGCGCTTCTGCTTGAGGATCGAGCCGGTGCGCACCGTGCCGGTGTCCTCGTCACGGATGATCGGCAGGCGGATCACGGCGAACAGGATGGCCAGGATCGCCAGCGTGGCGGCCAGGCCCAGGTACGGACCCTGCACGGCCTGCGCCTGCGCCAGCTTCTCGGCGGCGGTCATGTTGTTCGGATCGGCGACCGTCGAGATGTGCGACAGGATCAGGTAGCCACCGATCGGGGGGCCGACGAAGGTGCCGAAGGAATTCAGGGCCTGGGTCAGGTTCAGGCGGCTCGACGCGGTGGCCGGCGGGCCCAGTACGGTGACGTACGGGTTGGCGGCCACCTGCAGGATGGTGATGCCGCCGGCCAGCACGAACAGGGCGAACAGGAACAGCGCGTACACGCTGGTGGCGGCCGGGTAGAACAGCGCGGCACCGACGGCGCACACGGCCAGGCCGACGACGGCGCCGGCTTTGTAACCGATGCGGCGGATCAGGGCGCCGGCCGGGATCGACAGCAGGAAGTAACCGCTGAAGAAGGCCAGGTTCACCATCATCGCCTGTACGTACGTCAGGTTGTAGACCGATTTCAGGTGCGGGATCAGGATGTCGTTCAGCGACGTCAGCAGGCCCCACATGAAAAACAGTGCGGTGACGACGGTCAGCGGAAAGGTGTAGCTGGGCTGGGCCCGGTTAGCAGGCTCGACGACAGCCTGTGGTGCACGTTCCATGGATAAGTCTCCTTGAGATGTTACCGCTAACAGGACGGCAACTTTTATTGTGAAAAGATTCTGCAGAAGCAGGGTAAAGGGGTCAAACGGGGTATGCGATTCGCCGCGAAGTTTAGTCAGGTGCCACTAAACACGGCCTCCCCTCTTATGAAATCGGTTTCTTACATGAGAATATACCGGGCAAACAGCTGTTTAGTAAAGCCGACTAAACTTCCCTGTAAATGCACCTTCGCGTTTGACCAAGGGAATTTTCATATGCAAGACTCCATTCAAATGAGCGACGCCCAAGGCGTGCGCAGCAACGATATCGGAGACAACGTGAATCCCGTCACCTCACGCCCCCGGGCGGGCGACAGCCCCGCACCGGTCACGATCCGCGACCTGGCCAAGTACGCCGGCGTCTCGGCCGGCACGATCTCGCGCGCCCTGAAAAACGAGCCCGGCCTCACGGAAAGCACGCGCCAGATGGTGTTGTCGGCAGCCCACGAACTGGGGTATGACTTCTGCAAGCTGCGCCGCAAGCGCATCCGCCGCCTCACGTTCCTGTTGCATCGACAACACAATACGGCCGCCAGCAGCCCGTTTTACTCGCCCGTGCTGCACGGGGCCGAGGAAGCCTGCCGCAAGCAGGGCATCGTGCTGTCGTTCATGGCGGTCGGCCCGGCCGACGGCGTCACGGAACAGCTGCGCATGCACGCGCCGGACGCCATCGTGTGCGCCGGCTTCTTCGAACCCGAACTGCTGAACGCCCTGCGCGCCAGCGGCAAGCCCCTCGTCCTCATCGACATGAAGCTGCGCGGCTACAGCTCGGTCAACCCGGACAACCACATGGGCGGCTACCTCGCCACCCGGCATCTGATTTCGCTGGGACGCGAACGCATCGCCATGATCTCCGGCTCGCTCGGCCACTACAGCATCCGCGAGCGCAACCGCGGCTACCGCCAGGCCTTGTACGAAGCGGGCATGCTGGCCGACCCGCGCCTGGAGACGTGCCTGCCGGACGGCGTCGACCTCGAGACGGGCGCCTACGAAGCGATGCAGGCGCTGCTCGACCAGCCCCACCCGCCCGACGCCGTGTTCTGCTACAACGACGCCGCCGCCCTCGTCGCGATGCGCGCCTGCCTCGCGGCCGGGAAGACGGTGCCGCACGATATCTCGATCGTCGGCTTCGACGACATCCCCGGCGCCGTGCTGGGCCACCGTCCGCTGACGACGCTGCGCATCAACAAGAAGGAGCTGGGCGCGCTGGGCGTCGAGCTGCTGCTGCGCGGTCCGCAGGATCCGCCGCTGGAACAGGTGGCGCCCGTGGAACTCGTCGTGCGCGCCAGCACCGTGTGCGAAGACTTCCGCATCCGTAAGTAAGTCACTTTTTATCCACCTACACCCACCATGCTTCCCGATTTCCATTCCCGCTCGACGCTGCTGCAGCACATCCGCCACACCCGCCAGTTCTACGACCCGCGCTGCGTCGACCCGAGCGGCGGCTTCTATCACTTCTACAAGGACGACGGCGCGATCTACGACGCGCGCACGCGCCACCTGGTGAGCAGCACCCGCTTCGTGTTTAATTTTTCGATGGCGTGGCGCCAGTTCCAGGAGCCGGCCGACCGCGAACGCGTGCTGCACGGCCTGCGCTTCCTGCGCGACGCGCACCGCAACCCGGAGACGGGCGGCTATGCCTGGACGCTGGACTGGAACGACGGACAGAAGAAAGTCACGGACGACACGAACCACTGCTACGGCCTGGCCTTCGTGCTGCTGGCGTACGCCCACGCGGTCATGGCCGGCGTCGACGAAGCGCGCGCCTGGCTGGACGAGACGTACGACCTGATGGAACGCCGCTTCTGGGAACCGGCGCACGGCCTGTACGCGGACGAAGCGAGCGGCGACTGGTCGACGCTGTACCCGTACCGCGGCCAGAATGCCAACATGCATGCGTGCGAAGCGATGCTGGCCGCGTTCGACGCGACGGGCGACACGAAATTCCTGTGGCGTGCCGAGACGCTCGCGCACAACATCACCGTGCGCCAGGCGGCCCTGTACGGCAACCTGGTCTGGGAACACTACAACAGCGACTGGTCCGTCGACCCGGACTACAACCGCGACGACAAGACGAACATCTTCCGCCCGTGGGGCTACCAGCCGGGCCACCTGACGGAATGGGCCAAGCTCCTCCTGATCATGGAACGCCACAAGGACCAGATGGCCGGCCCGTCCGACTGGCTCGTGCCGCGCGCGCGCCAGCTGTTCGACGCGGCGCTGACCAAGGCATGGGACGCGAAGCACGGCGGCATCCATTACGGCTTCGGTCCGGAAAACGAAATCTGCGACGCCGACAAGTACTTCTGGGTGCAGGCCGAGAGCCTCGCCGCCGCCGCGCTGCTGGGCGCGCGCACGGGAGATAAAGCGTACTGGGACTGGTACGACCGCATCTGGGCCTACAGCTGGGAACATTTCGTCGATCACGAACACGGCGGCTGGTACCGCATCCTCGGCCCGGCGAACGAAAAGCTCACGGACGAGAAGAGCCCGGCCGGCAAGGTCGACTACCACACGATGGGCGCCTGCTATGAAGTATTGACCGTTCTCGTGAAGGACTGACATGGCGGACTTTCCCGTATTCGTCGCGGCAGGGGAAGCCCTGACCGACATGATTGTCGACGACGCCGGCGCCACGCGCTGGCACAGCGTGACGGGCGGCTCGACGTGGAACGTGGCGCGCGCGATGGCCAAGCTGGGCGCGCCCAGCGCCTTCGCCGGCGCCGTCAGCCGCGACGTGTTCGGCGACCAGCTGTGGCGCGCCACCCTCGATGCAGGCCTGGACGAGCGCTTCCTGCAGCGCCTGGACAAATCGCCGCTGCTCGCGATCGTGCACCGCCTCGACCCGCCCAGCTATTTCTTCGTCGGCGACGACAGCGCGGACCTGCATTTCGACGCCGCGCAGCTGCCGCAAGACTGGATGGGCGCCTGCCGCTGGGCGCACTTCGGCGGCATCAGCCTGGCGCGCCAGCCGCTGGCCGGCAAGCTCGTCGCGCTGGCCGAAACGTTGAAGGCGCGGGGCGTGCGCATCAGCTACGACCCGAACTTCCGCGCGCTGATGGACGAGAACTACGACCCGACACTCCGGCGCATGACGGCCCTGGCCGACGTCGTGAAGGTCTCGGAAGAGGATCTCGTGGGCCTCCTCCGGACGGACGACGCCGATGCCGCCTTCGCGACGCTGCGCGGCTGGAACCCGGACGCCACCTATCTGTACACGAAGGGGGCGGCCGGCGCCTCGCTGCATACGCCGGCAGGATCGTGGGAGATGGCGGCGCCGCGCATCACGCCCGTGGACACGGTCGGCGCGGGCGACGCCAGCATCGCCGCGCTGGCGTGGAGCATGCTGCATGCGCCCGAACGCGATGGCCTCGCCCACCTGCGCTTCGCCGTGGCGGCGGGCGCCGCGGC
>NZ_JBKYMO010000049.1:0-20059 GCF_047302915.1 Massilia sp. CT11-108
GCACGTGCGCGCCATCGTGGCCGCGCACGTGCCGTTCGGCTGGACGTGGTTGCTCGCGAATCTCGCGCTCGCGGGGCTGGCGTGGGGTTCGACCTTGCTGCCGCATGCAGCCAGTCCGCAAGCTGCCGCTCATGCGGCCGGCCGTCCGGTAGCGGCAGCCGCAACGCACGCGGGACTGGTCGTGAAACTGGCGCCGCCGTCGTACACGGGCGTGGCGCCATGGGAGTCTCCGCCGAAGGATGCGCAGGTGCCCGAGCAGACCGCGGTCGAATGGTGCCTGGACGACCTACAGAAGGCGGATGAAACCATCGAACTGAGCGACGGCCAGACCCTGCACGCGGGATCCGCTTGCGCGCGCTGGACGGCGACGGAATCCATCTTCTGGCGCTGGCGCGGCACGCGCTACACCCTGAAGGTGATCCCGGACCAGCCGCCGGAAATCGCCGTCACGCAGCCGAACGACATGACGAAAGACCTGCCGCGCGATGCGAAGAGCGCAGCCATCGCGGTGACCGTCACCGACGACTACCGCGTCCAGCAGGCCACGCTGCACCTCACGCTGGCGCGCGGCAGCGGCGAAAACATCCGCTTCAGCGACCGCGAACTGCCGCTGCCCGCGTCGAGCGACCCGCGCCGGCGCAGCTGGACGAAGGACTGGCTGCTGACGGACCTCGGCATGGAGCCGGGCGACGAGCTGTACTTCTTCGTGCGCGCGAGCGACAACGCGGCGCGGCCGCACACGGTGCAGTCGCCCACCTACACGCTGCGCCTGCCCGCGCCGCCGTCGGAACAGGCGGAAGAGACGACGGCGCTGCCCACGCTCGTCAAGCCGGAAAGCCTGCGCAGCCAGCGCCAGGTGATCATCGACACGGAGCAGCTGGTGGCCGACATGCGGTCGAAAAAGATGCGCGACGATGAAGTGCGCGAGCGCAGCGAAAGCATTGCGTCCGACCAGGCCGCGCTGCGCCGCCGCTACGGCCAGTTCCTCGGCGAGGAATCCACGTTGTTCGGCAAGGACGACGATCATGACGATGATCATGGTCACGGCGCGGGCGCCAAGCTCGACGTGCTGCACGAGTTCGGCCACGCGCACGACTCGGTCGAGAACGCGACCCTGTTCGACGACGCGACGAAAAAGCTGCTGCGGCGCGCGCTGTCCGCGATGTGGGACGCGGAAAAGGCGCTGCGCGCCATCACGCCGAAGACCGCGCTGCCGCCCGAGTACAAGGCGCTGGAAGCGATCAAGGAATTGCAGCAGTCGGAACGCATCTATCTGCACAAGACGGCGTTCGCGCCGCCGGCCATCAAGGAGGACAAGCGCATGAGCGGCGACATGGCCGGCGCGGCGAGCTACAAGCGCGCGCAGGCCGGCGCCGCGGAGATCGTGCCGGCGAACCTGCGCGACCTCGTGCAGGCGCTCGGCCACGACGGTCCGCTGCCCGCGCTGTGGACGCGCACGGCGCACGACTGGGTACGCGAACGGATCACGGACGACGAGCAGCGGCTCGCGGCGCAGCGGGCGATCCAGGACGTGGCCGACGGCAAGCCGGCCGCGCGTGCGCAACTGGCCGCGTGGCTGCGCGGGGGCGTGACGGATGCACCGGTGCTGCTGCAGGCGCGGCCCGTCGTCGAGACGCCGTTCGCGAAGGCGCTGCGGGCAGGCGAACGATGAGCGCCGTCGCCGCTGTCCTCATCGGCGTGCTGGCCGCGCTCGCGTATGCCGCGCGCCGGCGCTGGATCGATGCCGTGCTCGCGCTGGTCGCGGGCGTGGCGCTGGCGGGTACGGTCGGCGAATTCGCGTTGCCGGGCGAGGCGGGGGCCACGCTGACGGTCGATGCGGCCGACCCGCCACGCACGCTGGCCGGCGTGCGCACGTTGCTCCTGTCCAGCGACGGCCTGCGCGCGGCCGAATGGGACGACCTGCCGGCCCGTCCGCTCGACTGGAAAAAGCCGGATACGCCGGCCATCGATCTCGACTTCCCCCGCACGATCGCGCTCGGCCGCGTGTTCACGTTGAAAGTGCACCGCTCGTGGTCCGCGCCCGGCCGCCTGCAACTGCTGGCGGAGAACGGTCAAGTACTGGCCGAAGCGAAGGGAGACACGGACCTCGCCGTGCAATGGCTGCCGCCCGTCGCGGAACGGCTCGTGTTGAAGGCGCGCCTGCAGGACGCCGCGGGCAAGGTCGTCGACGAAGGGCCCGTGCCGTTCACGGTGACGGATCCCGCGCCGCTGCAGGTGCGGGGACGGTTCGGCGCGCCGTCGTTCGACCTGCGCGTGCTGGACGACCTGCTCGCGGCCAGCGGCGCCGTCATCGACTGGCAGGTCGAACTGGGTAAAGGACTGGAACGTGGCGAGACGGCGCGCGCGGAGATGGACAAGCCCGAGCTGGAGATCGTCGACGCGGCCTGGTTCGAGCGGGCCGGCGCCGCCACCCGCGACGCGCTGCTGGCGCGCGTGGCCGGCGGTACGCGGCTGCTCGTGCTGGGCGCGAATGCACGCGATGCCGGCACGTGGGCGCGCAGCGTGCAATTGCCGCTGGCGCCGCAGCCGGCCAACAAGACCATCGGCACGGTGCTGCCGATGGCGTCCGGCGGCTTGAATCCGGCCGGTGACCGCATCGGCGAGTGGACCGGCAAGGACGGCTTGTGGACGCGCGACTGGAAAGACGGCCGCATCGCCTGGCTGGGCGTGGGCGACTGGCACCGTCATGCGATCGCGCAGCCGCGCCAACTGGCGCTGTGGTGGCAGGACGTTCTCGACCGCCTGCGCGTGCAGCGCCGCGCGGACGTCGCATGGCTCGATCCGGAGGAGATGCCGCTGCCGCACCGGCGCCTGGCAGTCTGCGCGCGCGGCGTGAGCGGCACCGTGACCATCGCTGAGTTGAAACAGACGCTCGCCTGGCAGCGCCGCCCAGAATATGTGGATGCCGCCTGCGTGGCCGTGTGGCCGGCGGCCAGCGGCTGGCTGCATGTGCAGACGGGCACGAACGACGGCCAGGTGTACGTGTATGCGCCGGGCGACTGGCCATTGTGGCAACGCAGCGAACGCCGTGCGGCGACGGAGAATTATGCGGCGCGCACGCCGGCGCCGGTCGCGCCGGGCACGCAGCGGATGCCCGTGTGGCCGTTCGGCGTCGTGTTCGCGCTGGCGCTGCTGGCCTTGTGGTGGCGCGAACGGCGCTGAATTTGCCAACCCGTCGGCAGGATTTTTGGGAACGTGCGATGATCGTTCATCGTCCTTCGAGCCACTGCCGCCATGTCTGAATCCGCCCCACGTCACCCCGACGGCCGTTTCCGCAACGTCGTCCCGCGCCGCCGCCAGGGCATCATGGAGATGCTGGCGCTGTTCTGGAAAGTGTCGACGACGAAGCCGAAGACGGCGGTGCCCGACCAGCCGCTGCCCGTGCAGCCGGTGACAAGGGCCGACATCGAATCCGCGCCCGACGCGAGCCTGTGGCGCCTGGGCCATTCGACGATGCTGTTCAAGCTCGCCGGCCGCTACTGGCTCACGGACCCCGTGTTTTCCGAGCGCGCGGCGCCGGTGCAGTGGGCCGGTCCGAAGCGTTTTCACGCGCCGCCGATCGGCATCGAGGCGCTGCCGCAGCTCGCCGGCGTGATCCTGTCGCACGACCATTACGACCATCTGGATTACGACAGCATCAAGCGTCTGATTCCCAAGGCCGACCAGTTCATCGCACCGCTGGGCGTGGGCGACCGCATCGTGCGCTGGGGCGTCGACGCGGCGAAGGTGCGCCAGCTCGACTGGTGGCAGTCGACCGACGTGGAAGGGTTGCGCCTGACGGCGGCGCCGTCGCGGCATTTCTCGGGACGGAGCCTGAGCGACGGCGACCGCACGTTATGGGTGTCGTGGGTGATCGAGGCGCCCGGACTGAAGCTGTTCTTCAGCGGCGACACGGGCTACCACGACGACTTCAAGACCATCGGCGAGCGTTTCGGCCCGTTCGACGTGACGTTTGTCGAAAACGGCGCCTACAACGCGATGTGGCCCGAGGTGCACATGCTGCCCGAGGAGACGCTGCAGGCGCACCTGGACCTGCGCGGGCGCTGGCTGGTCCCCGTCCACAACGGCACGTTCGACCTGGCGCTGCACCCGTGGTACGAACCGTTCGAGCGCATCGCCGATCTTGCGCGCGCGGCCGGCGTGAAGCTGGCGACGCCGATGATGGGCGAGCGCCTCGCGCTCGCGCAGCCGCAGGAAGGCGCCGACTGGTGGCGCGAGGCGATGCCCGCGCCGGCCCTGCCGCTCACGCACCCGGCGCGCTGACCACCAGCTTGCGCTTGCCGTTCGGCGCCAGCGGGATATCGCTTTCTTCCTGCAAGGTGATGTCGAACCGGTCGCCCCCGCGGCGCCGCTGGGCGTCGAGCAGGAATGCGCGCTGGGCGGCATCGAGCGGGCCGTGGCGTCCCACCACCGCGAGGACGATCTCGCCGGGCCGCCGCTGGCGCACCTGGTACAGGCGCACGACGTCCCACGTGGCTTCGTCGATGACGATGGAGAGGCCGGGGATGCGGTTGCCGGCGCGGTCGATCAGGAATTCCTGCGCGCGCCCGTCGATGGCGGCGCAGCGGCCGCCCGCGTCGATCACGCCGTAGTCGCCCGTGCGGTAGCGGATCAGCGGCATCACGTCGTTCCACAGCGACGTACCGACGATTTCCGCGCGCTCGCCGTCCCAGCGGTTTTCCGACCAGCCGTACAGGGGCTGGAAGCGATAGTCCGCGCCCGCAAGCCCGGTGCACGTGGCGAAGGCCAGGTTCGTGCGCTCCGACAGGCCGTAGTTGAGCGAGACGGGGCAATCGAACAGCCGGCGCAGCGCCGCGAGTTGCGCGGGCGTGACTGGCTCGGACGCCAGCAGCACGGCGCGCACGCGGAAACCCAGGTCGCGGGGATCGAGCAGTTCGGCCAGCGCCGCCGCGGAGCTGGGATACGCGTGCACGTAGTCCGGGCGGAAGCGGTCGAGCGCATCGAGGATGGCGGCGCGGTGCGCGGCGCCGACGTGGTAGGGCGACAGCATCAGGCGGTTGCCGGCCACGCGCACCGGCGGCTCGTGCGCGTGGCGGCGTGCATCGGCGCCGCTGCGCAGGATGCGCGATTTGTCGAACGAGAAGCCGAAGCGCCCCCCCGCGTGCGCAAAGAAGGCTTTTTCGATGTCGGCCAGGCGCTTGTTGCGCCACATGCCGATGCCCTGGCCGGACGAGCCGCCGCTCGTCGCGTACAGCAGCCGGCGCGGGTCGAGGCGGCTGTCGAGGAAGTCACGCTGCCGCGCCATCACTTCGTCCTTGGTCAGCCAGGGAAAGGCGGCCAGCACCTCGGCGAGCGGTTCGTGCGCCGCCTCGGCGGGGCTGACGCGCACGGTGCGGCGGTAGTGCGGCACGTGCGCGAGCGCGTGCACGAGGATGCGGCGCAGGCGGCGCCGCGCGAGTGTATCGACGGCCGCGGCGTCGCCGGCGAGCAGTGCGCGCAGGCGGAAATAGTCCGGGTGGTACAGCAGGCGGGCCGGAAGATACGGGCGCCACGCGTAATAGCGGCGCGCCAGCCAGCCGTACAGGGCGGCGCGCTCAAGCATCGAGCAGGCGCCGGAAGTCGGCCGGCGACGCGTCGCCGAGCCCGAGGCTCGCCAAGGTGCGCGCCTCGGGGTCGCTGCGGAAATCGCGGTCGAGCAGGCCTTCGGCGATCACGATCAGCGCATCCGCCACCGGCGTCGGCACGTCCATCAGGCGGCCGATCGAGGACAGCAGGGCGAGGCCCATCGGCACGTCTTCCGTGATGAAGCGCGTCTCCATGCTGGCCGGTCCTTTCGGGCCGCCTTCCCGCGCGTAGCGGCGGAACACGGCCAGCGCGGGTTCGTCCAGGTCGTCGGCGTTGCGGAAGCGGCACTCGTCGAAATACGGCGACGGCCGCCCGCCCGTGGCCGCGATGACGGCGTTCTTTTCAGCGTCGAGCCGCGCCAGCAGGCGCAGGACCGAGGGCGTAAACGCTTCGCGGTACATCCAGAATTCGCCTTCCGCGTATTCGATGCGGCTGGCCGACAGCAGCGTGCCGATCGTGTGCACGACGAGGTTCGGATTGTGCAGCGCGGATTCGACCACGTTGGTGCGGGTCGCGACATAGGTCGGGAACAAACGGGCCGCGCGGGCGAGACCTTCGGCCGCGCGGGTCCGCGGCACGAAGGCCAGCGCGTTGCGCACGTTGCGGAACAGGATGTCGACGGTGCCCGGGGCGACGAGGCGCGCGTCGTACGGCAGGCTTTCGCCTTCCGCCAGCAGGAACCCGGCGCGGGCCTGCCAGGGCAGGAAGTGGAACGACCCCAGGTAGCCGGGCGCCAGCAGCACGAGCGGGCGGCCGTCGAGCCGGGGGCCGATCAGCGCGGCGACGTGCGGGTGGCACTGCGTCTGCGTGGTGACGACGACGGCGTCGGGCGCGATGTCGAAGGCCTCGTCCGGATCGCGTGTGGCGAGTGCCAGTGCGGCCGTCCGCGGTGTGCCGGCGCCGGCCCTGCCGTTCACCGTGATCGTGCGCGTTGCGGCGACCGCGTCGAAGTTCTCGTCATGCAGCGCGCGCGACGTCTTGAGCAGGGCGACACGGTGGCCATCCAGCGCCAGCAGGGCCCCGAGCGCGCAGCCGGCATTACCGGCGCCAACCATTAACACGTTCATGCTTGAGCCTCATCAGAATCGTCGATGACGTTTCATGACAATGCCCATTACTCTTTTGGTTGAGTTGCGCTGGCTCAGTCGTATGCGCCGCGCATGAGGGAACTATTTGCGGTAGCGGTAGGTCTGGAGGGGGCCGTCCGGGAAGCTGACGGTTTCGGCGGCGATGGCCCCGGCTTTCAGTGCGACGCGGCGCGACGCCTCGTTGCCGGGCTTGATCAGGCTGATCAACGACTTCATGCCGAGCGTGCCGAACGCGACGTCGCGCACGGCCCGCGCCGCTTCCGTGGCGAGACCGCGTCCGCGCAGCGCGGGCACGATCATCCAGCCCAGTTCCGCTTCGTCCCACCCGGCCGGATGGAACAGGCCGACGCGGCCGACGAAGCTGCCGTCGGCGGGATCTTCGAGCATCCACGCGCCGTAGCCGCGCATCTGCCAGTGCCCGATCAGCATGGCGAGGTGCAGCCAGGCGTCCGTCCGGTCGAGCGGGCGGCCCTGGCCGATGTAGCGCATCGTGTACGGGTCGGCATGCAGGGCGGCGA
This sequence comes from Massilia sp. CT11-108, assembly GCF_047302915.1. Taxonomy (NCBI): domain Bacteria; kingdom Pseudomonadati; phylum Pseudomonadota; class Betaproteobacteria; order Burkholderiales; family Oxalobacteraceae; genus Massilia; species Massilia sp. CT11-108. The sequence continues at coordinate 7,214 of NZ_JBKYMO010000049.1, forward strand.
ATGCCCCCGCGTGGCGGGCTGCCGGGACGACCAGTTGCAGGCGCGCGGTGCGCAGGAGCGAGATGTCGGTGGCCATGCCCCATGCTAGCCCGAGCCGGGCCGGGGCCGGCGCACGATCAGCCCGCGTGGTCGCGCATCCACTCCTTCAACCCGTTGACCCAGCCCTTGGCCGGCAGGTTGTAGCGCCGCTTGATGTCGGCCGCGCGCTCGTACAGCACGGCGAAGTCGATCAGGGGCGCGTCCTTGAACGCGACGACGACGATGTTGGCGTCGTGGACCTCGGGCAGCCAGACGACGGCGTCGAACGCGTCGCGCATCGCATCGAGGTTCTTGTCGTAGTTGGAAAAATCGCCGAACACGTTGGCGGTCATGATGCCGCCATCCTTCAGGCAGGCGGCGCACGCGGCGTAGAACTCGGGCGTATCGAGCACGGGGCCGCGCGCTTCCTCGTCGTACAGGTCGACCTGCAGCACGTCCACCGTGCCGTGGTTGGCGTCGTCCATCACGAAGTCCAGCGCGTCCATCTCGCGCACGTCCAGGCGGTCGTCGTCGGGCCCCAGGCCGAAGTGTTCGCGGCAGATGGCGATCACGTTCGGATTCAGCTCGACGGCAGTCACGCGCGCCTGCGGAAAGCGCTGGTGGCAGAACTTCGTCAGCGCGGCGCTGCCGAGGCCCAGCTGCACGATACGGCGCGGATTCGGCAGGAACAGCATCCACATCATCATCATCTGGACGTATTCCAGTTCGATCGCATCGGGGCGCGCCAGCCGCATCGCGCCCTGCACCCACGAGGTGCCGAGGTGCAGCGAGCGCACGCCTTCGAATTCAGTGATCGTGGCCGGCGGGTGGCCGGGCCGGGCGAAGCGGGGATCCCTGGCGTTGGTCATTACGGCAGCGACCACGCGTACTGGACGGGCTGCCACGCCGCGACCGTATGGCCGTTCTTCAGCGCGGGCTTGAAGCGGCACAGCCGGAGCGCGGCTTCGGCGGCGTGGTCGAGGATCGCGTAACCGCTCGACTTGAGCAGGCGCGATTCGCGCACGGTGCCGTCGCTGCCGACCAGGAAGGCCATCATCGACACGCCGCTCATGCGCGCCTGCAGCGCTTCCTGCGGATAGACGGGCGGCGCGCAATGCTGGCCCGGCACCTGCTGCTGCGGCGGTTGCTGCGGCTGCGCGGGCGCGGAGGCCGTACGGGTGGCAGGGGACTGGACGCAGCCGGCCAACAGCGCCAGCGCGGTCATGCAAAACAAAGGTAGTCGGATCATTCTTCGCGTACTCCAACGTCGACGAAACCGGGAGTATCGCACGATCGTGCGCTTTCGCGGCAAATTCGGGGTCAGAGCACATTATAAATGGTCGATGCGCTCAACGTCGCCTATTGTGCGGGTAAGTACGAGGAACGGCGATCAATGCGCGGGACGGCGCCGGAAGAAAGGGACCTGACCCCGAATCTGAGCAATTTCCTAAAACCGGGCTCTGACCCCGAAGTGTCGAGTTCAGGCGGGCAGGATCAGGGTGACGGCCAGGCCGCCGCCCTCGCGGTTACCGAGGGTGATGCGGCCGCCGTGGGCTTCGGCGATTTCGCGCGCCAGCGCCAGGCCGAGGCCCGTGCCGCTGCGCTTCGTCGAGTAGAACGGGACGAGGGCGTTCGTCAGCACGGCGTCGTTCATGCCCGTGCCGCGGTCGAATACGTCGATGCGGACGACGTCTTGTACTCGCTTGATGTGCAGTTCGACGTCTTCCGGGCGGGAGCCGGATTCGTGCGCGTTCTTCAGCAGGTTGAGGAGGGCCTGCTCCATCTGCGCGCGGTCGATGTGCGCCGGAGATTCCGGCAGTTCGCCGCCGAGGCGGAACGCCACCTGGTCCGCCAGGCCGGCCACGAAATCGGCCCAGGCGATCGTCTCCAGGCGCGGTGCCGGCAGCTTGGCGAAGCGCGCGTAGCCGAGGATGAAACTCTCCAGGTGGCGCGTGCGTTCGCCGATGGTCTGCAGGATCTGCGGCAGGCGCTCCGTCTGGCCGCGCCGCACGAGCTCCGTGCCGGAATGGGCGAGCGATGCGAGCGGGGCCAGCGAGTTGTTCAACTCGTGGCTGATGACGCGGATGACTTTTTTCCACGTCTGCACTTCCTGGCGCCGCAGTTCGGCCGTCAGCTGGCGCAGCAGCAGCAGTTCGTGGCGCCGGCCGTTCAGGCTGAAGTTGCGGCGGGCGAGGTGATAGACCTCTTCCTCTTCGCCGTCGCCGGCCGTGAAGAGGCCATCGCCGCCGCGCGCCAGTGCTTCCACGAGGGCCGGCGTTTTTTGCAGCACGTCGTGCAGCGCGTGGCCTTCCAGCTTATGACCCTCGAACAGCAGCTGGCGCGCGGCCACGTTCGCGTAGACGACAACGCGTACATTGCGGTCGGCGGCGCCCGGCGGCTCCGTCACGAGCAGCATGGCGACGGGCGTGTTCTGCACCATCGTGTCGAGCAGCAGTTCGCGCTGCACGAGGTCCAGTCTCTGCTCGCGCAGCACTTCGCCCAGCGCGTTGTGGGCGGCGATGAGGTCCGACAGTTCGTCGTTCTGCGGCCAGTGCAGGCTGAACGAAAAATCGCCGTCGCGGTAGCTGGTGACCGTGCCCTCCAACGCGCGGAACAGCGACAGGATCGGCTGCACCTGCGAGCGCAGCGTGATGATGGATATCGGCACGACGCACAGCAAACAGATGCCCAGCACCGCGAGCGGACGGCCCGGCAGCAGATGGTCGAGCGCCAGCGCGATGATGATCCCGACCGCCAGCAGCGTGCCGACGAGGGCCGACCAGCGCGTGACGAGCGACAGCCGGAATTTCATACGGTGCGGGCGATGCCCAACCGCTCCATGCGGCGATACAGGGCCTGGCGCGACAGCCCGAGTTCCGCCGCCGCCTGCGCGATCACGCCGCCCGCGCGTGCGAGCGCCTGCGTGATGGCGTCACGGTCCGGCTCCGCGTCGAGCGCGACATGGGCCGGCAGCGGCAGGCCGAGGTCGGGCGCCTTGATCACGTCGCCCTGGGCCAGCAGGCTCGCACGCGCCATCACGTTCTTCAGCTCACGCACGTTGCCCGGCCAGTTGTGCGCGAGCAGGGCGGCTTCCGCGCCCGGATGCAGGGTCTTGCCGCGCGGGAGAAAGGCGTGCGCCAGCGGCAGGATGTCGCCGGGACGCGCGGCCAGCGCCGGCAGCTTCAGTTCGATCACGTTCAGGCGGTAATACAAATCTTCGCGGAAGGTGCCGGCGCGGATCATCGCCGCGAGGTCCGCGTTCGTCGCGCTGATCACGCGTACTTTCACCTGGCGCTCGCGGTTGGAGCCGAGGCGTTCGAAGCGCCCCGTCTCCAGCACGCGCAGGAGTTTCATCTGCCCGGCCAGCGGCAGGTTGCCGATCTCGTCGAGGAACAAGGTGCCGCCGTCGGCCGCCTCGAACTTGCCTTCGCGCGCCTTCGAGGCGCCCGTGTACGCACCCGCGTCGGCGCCGAACAGCTCCGCCTCGATCAGTTCCGACGGCAGCGCGCCGCAGTTCAGCACGACGAACGGACCGTCGCGAACCATCGAATTCGCCTGGATGATTTCGGCGATGCGTTCCTTGCCCGTGCCGTTCGGTCCCGTGATCAGGATCGGCACGTCGGCGCGCGCCACCTGGCAGGCGAGGCTCAGCACGCGTTCCGTCGCGGGGTCGGCCCACACGAGGCCGCGCAGGTCGAACTGCTGTTCCAGTTCGCGCCGCGCGCGGCGTTCGCGCTGCAGGCGCTGGCCCAGCGCGCGGTTGGCCTGTCCCAGTTCGATCAGGTTCGTCACCGTCGCCAGCAGGCGGTCGTCGTTCCACGGCTTCGACAGGTAATCGGCGGCGCCGGCCTTGATCAGGTCGACGGCCGCGTCCAGGTGCGTCCACGCCGTCAGCAGGATCACCGGCAGGTCCGGATACAGCTTGCGGATCTCGCGGAACAGCGCCACCCCTTCCTCGCCCGACGTGGTGTCGGCCGTGAAGTTCATGTCCTGGATGACGAGATCGACGGGCTCGCGCGCGAGGAGGGCAAGCCCTTCCTCGGGCGAGGCGGCGCGCAGCGAGCCGATGTCGTGCAGCGAAAACAGGACGTCGAGCGCGATGCCGACGGCGGCGTTGTCATCGATGATCAGTACGGTAGGCATGCCCGCTAGCATATCACTGCCGGGTCACACGCTGCGCGTCGCGGTGGCCGGCGAAATGCTGGCCGCGCGCCATGCCGGACCGTAGGCCGCCGCCACGCCCAGCAGCCAGAAGCCGAGGGCGCCGAACACGAGATAGCCGGCCGGCAGGCGCGCCATCTCCAGCTTGCTGACGAGGAGCTGGTTCAACGCGAGGCCCAGCGCCACGCCGCCGAACACGCCGGCGCTCGTGATCATGAAGTTCTCCGTGATGAAGTAGCGCAGGATGTCGGTCTTCTTCGCGCCCAGCGCGCGCCGCACGCCGATCTGCTTGCGGCGCTGGGTGACCCACAGGCTGGCCATGCCGACGATGCCGCTGGCGGTGATCAGGAGGAGGAGCACGCTCACCGTGACGAGCATCCACTGCAGCGCGACGTCGGCGCGGTAGCGGTCCTTGCGGTCGTCGTCGACGGTCTTCATCTTCGTGATCATCGGCGTGGCCGACGACTTGCGCAGCGCGTCTTCCACTTCCTTCATCACCCGGTCGCGCTGGCCAGGTTCGGTACGGATCGCGTACAGGACCACCGGTTCGCTGCCGTACAGGCGCGCCGGCATGATCACCGACTGCTCGCCCCGTTCGCCGACTTCGCCGTGGGCGCTCATCAGGGCCTGGACGACACCGACCACCTGCACGCCGCGGGCATCCTTGCCGGTGCCGAAGTACATGGTCTTGCCGACGGCCGGCTGCTCCGGCCACAGTTTGTCGGCCAGCGGTTTCGTCAGGATGACCTGGGGCGGTGGTTCGGCCGTCGTGTCCTCGTTCACGTCGAGGAGCTCGGCCGGCAGGAAGTCGCGGCCCTCGACCAGCTTCAGGCCGAAGGTCTGCACGAGCGAGTCGCCGGAAACGAACTGCGAGGCGACGGCGCTCGGCTTGTCCTGGCGGTCGTTGACGGCCACGCTCGTGTTGCTGCCGCTGCGCGACAGCGGCATCTGGCTGACGTGGGCGACCGACGCGACGCCGGCCACGGCGCGCAGCACGGCGGTCTGGCGCTTGATGTTGGCCAGCCGCTGCTCCGGCGTGTCGTTCGACAGGTTGCGCACCGTGATGTAGAACGTCGAGTGCTCGTCGGCCAGGCCGGACGGCCGCGCGGCGACGGCGCGCCGCTCGTTGACGATGTGGGCCGCGTTGGCCAGGATCGCGAGGCTCAGGGCGACCTGCAGCGCGACGAGGATCGGGCCGGTCTTGTTGCGCAGGAGTGCGGACAGGATGGGGCGGATTTCCATGGCGGTTCTCCTTTACTGTGATTTCAGCTGGATGGCGGGCGTGACCTGGCAGGCGCGCCAGGTCGGCAACAGGCCGGCGAGGACGGCGGCCCCGACCGACATCACGAAGGTCACGATCAGCATCTCCCAGTCCATGTGGGCCACGGCGGCCGTCTGCTTGCCCTGCATGGAGATCAGGGCCAGCGCGCCGAACGCGAGGACGAGTCCCAGCACGCCGCCGACGAGGCCCACGACGCCGGTCTCGATGAGGAACTGGCGGAAGATGTCGGCACGCGAGGCGCCCAGCGCGCGGCGCACGCCGATCTCGGACGCACGCACCGAGAATTTCGCCAGCAGCAGGCCGACGGTGTTCACGAGGCACAGCACGAGGAAGCCGAACGCGAGCCACGTCTGCAGCTTGCTGTCCTTGCCGACGACCTTCGTGAACACGAGCCACTCCGGCACGTCGTACAGGCGGTTCACGGCGTTGCGCTTCAGGCGGCCCAGCTTGCGCTGGTCGGCCGCGTAGTTGTCGAGCCAGGCCTGCAGGTCGGCGCGGTCGCTCGCCGCCGCCGTTTCGAACCATACCGTGATCCACGTGCACTCCGATGCCAGGCGCGCGGCGAACCCGGCGCCCGGATTGCCCGAGCAGCTCATGCTGCCGTTGTGCGTGACTTCGTGGCGGATCGACGTCGTGAACGGGATGAAGAATTCCTCGCCGGCGCCGTAGCGCACGCCGCCGTTCAGGCGATAGAAGCGCGGCAGCGGCATCCAGTTGTCGATCACGCCCACGATGGTGAACGGGAAGCCCATCAGCATGACGCGCTGGCCGACGGGGTTGGCGTCGCCGTACAGTTTTTCCGCGATCTCGCGGCTGAGGACCACGACGTCGGCGCCGCGCGCCTCGTCCTGTTCCGTCCAGGCCTGGCCGTGGAGGAAGGGCACGTCGAACATGGCGAAGAAGTCGCGCGTGGGCGCGAGGCCGGACAGGTTGAACGGCTGGATGTCCGTGCGTGGCGGCTGGATCGGCGCGGAGACGCCGTACAGCGCCGTGCGGCGCACGCCCTGGCCGCCTTTTACCAGATTGACGGCGTCCTTGTAGCTGATCTGGATGTCGTCCGGATCCTCGCCCGGCGTGTAGCCCTCGACCGGGCCGTTGTCGATCAGCGGCACGAACAGCCGGGTGCTCTTCTGCGGGATCGGGTCGCTCGACATCATGTGCAGGATCGTCAGCGTGGACACGCTCGCGGCCACGCCGACGGCCAGCGTCAGCACCATCAGCGCGGTGAGGGCAGGGTTGCGGCGCAGGCTGCGCACGCCGAGCCTGAAGTAATAGCCGAACATGGTGCGCTCCTTATGCGGTGACCGTGGCGGACTTCGTGTCGACCAGCGTCGGGCCGCGGCGCACGAGGTCCGACACCTGGCCGTCGATGATGTGCACGTTGCGCGTGGTGCGCACCGCGAGTTCCGGATCGTGCGTGACCATCAGGATCGTCGTGCCGGCCGCGTTGATTTCTTCCAGCAGTTCCATCACGCCGCGCGCCATCTGCGTGTCGAGGTTGCCGGTCGGTTCGTCCGCCAGCAGCAGTTTCGGCGAGCCCGCGAGCGCGCGCGCGATGGCCACACGCTGCTGCTGGCCGCCGGACAGCTCGGCCGGATAATGCTTCATGCGCGACGCCAGGCCGACTTTCGCCAGCGCGTCCTCGATGCGCTTCTTGCGCTCGGCCGCGTTGAAGCCGCGGTAGCGCAGCGGGACGTCGACGTTGTCGTACAGGTCCAGGTCGGGAATCAGGTTGAAACCCTGGAAGATGAAGCCCAGCTTTTCGTTGCGCAGGCGCGAGCGGGCGTTGTCGTTTAGGCCCTTCACGTTGACGCCGTCGAGGATGTACTCGCCGGACGTGAATTCCTCGAGCAGGCCGGCGATGTTGAGGAAGCTCGTCTTGCCCGAGCCGGACGGGCCGGTCACGGTGACGAACTCGCCTTCGCGGACTTCGATCTCGAAGCCGCGCAGCGCGTGCGTCTCGATCATGTGGGTGCGGTACACCTTGCTCAAATTGGTCATGCGCAGCATGGCTGTTCCTTTGGGTTGGGTTACTGATTGATCGAGATGCGTTGCGCGTTATTGAAGGCGTCGGTGCCGGCCACCACCACTTTGTCGCCCTGCTTCAGGCCCGAGACGATTTCGACGGCCGACATGCTGGTGGCGCCCATGCGGATCGGCGTGCGCACGGCGATCCCGTCGCGCACGACGTAGGCATAGCGTCCGCCCTCGCTTTCGACGAACGGGCCGCGCGCCACCATCAGCACGTTCGGGCGTTCCTCGATGAGCAGGCGCGCCGTCACGCGCTGGCTCTGGCGCAGGCCCTTCGGCTGTTCGCCGTCGAAGCGCACGCGCGCCAGCACCATGCTTTTCACGACTTCCGGCGACAGCGCCGACAACTTGCCCGTCGCCGTGCCCGAGGGCAGCGTGACCTCGGCGTTCATGCCCAGGCCCAGGTCGGCCGCATACGTCTCCGGCACCTCGATCTCGACCTCGAGCTTCGACAGGTCGACGAGCGTCATCAGCGGCGCGTTCGCGGCGACGATCATGCGGTCCTGCACGTTCAGGGTGCCGATGAAACCGTCGACGGGCGCGCGCACGGTCAGCTCGTCGACGCGGCGCTGCGCTTCTTCCATCGACAGCCGGGCGCGTTCCAGGTCGTTCAGCTTCGTCTTGATCGCGAGCGCGACGTCCTCGCCTTCCAGCAGCGCGGCCTGCGAGGCGTGCTTCGCGCGGATCTGCGCGGACTGCACCGCGTCCTTCGCCTTCTGGTAATCGATCTTCGCGATGATGCCCAGCTGGCCCACGCTGTCGTAGCGCTCCAGGGTGCGCTGGGCGGACAGGCGGTCGATCTCGGCGGTGTCGGCCTCTTTCTGCGCCAGCAGCTTCTGCTTGCGCGACAGGATCTGCTGGCGTGCCACCTCGGCCTTCAGGCCTTCGTACGCGGACGTCTCGCGTTTCAGCACGTCCGCCAGGTCGGGCGATTCGAGCACGGCCAGCACTTGCCCCTTCTTGACCGTGTCGCCGGCCGCGACCTTCAGGTTGACGGTGGCGGGGGCCTTGGCATACAGGGTCGGGCTGACGGCGGCGACGACGCGGCCGTTGACGGAGGCGTCGCGCACGAGCGTGCCGCGCGTGACCTCGGCGATGCGCAGGCGCGACGCGCTGACGGACGCCTCGCTGCCGCGCCACGTCGACACGAGGCCCGCGCACAGTGCGGCCACCAGCACGGCGCTGCCGATCCAGAGCGCGCGGCGCTTCAGCTTGTGGCCCGGGGGCGGGGCGATGACGGCGTCTTGTTGTGATGTATCGCGGATCATGATGTGGACACGGGTTGTGGACAGTGTCGTATTTGCATGATCCATGCCAGCCGCTAAGCCATTGATTTCATTGGCGCGGACAGCGGACACCGCCGCGTCCGCGACTGTCCGGGGGCAGTGTGGGCGGACAGTGCGGACGGTCTTGATGTCCGGACAGATTCGGAGTCAGAGCACATTTTCTGAAATCGAGCCGTCGATTTGGCCGACATTGCCTGCCCGTAGCGAGGTAAAAGACAGGCGTTGGCGAAGACGCCAAAAAATAATGTGCTCTGACCCCGAATTTGGGAAATTTCCAAATATCGGGGTCTGATCCCGGCTGTCAGGCAGCCTGTCGTGACAGGTACGCACGCCACCCGCCGAACACGCTGATGTCGGTGGCGCCCGCGATGGCGGCCGGCTCGCAGATGAAGCCCTTGACCCAGCTGCCGTCCGCCAGTTCGAGCGAGCCGATGCCCAGCGGCGCCGGGATCTCGGCCACGAATTCGCCGAAGCGGCGCAGCGGCAGTTCCCACACTTCGACCTCGATCGCCGCGCCGTCGCGGTCGACCCGCGCCAGGCCCGGCTTGGACGGCGTCGTGCCCGGCAGCGCGTACAGGCGGTAGTGCGGCGCCGTGTGCGTGGCCGCCACCTTGCGCGCGCCCCGTTCCAGCAGCTGCCAGTTCAGCGGCTGGCCCGCCAGGTGCGCGCCGACGACCGCCACCTGCACCGTCGGTTCGGCGAACGGCAGCGGGTCGGCGGCCAGCGCAGCGGCCTCCGCGCCGTCCAGCAGAGCCGCGGCGGCGGTCGCGAGCAGGTGGTCGCTGCCGGTGGAGCCGATCAAGGTGACGCCGGCCGGCAGGCCGTCTGGCCGCGCCGTTCCCGGCACGGCCAGCGCGGCCATGTCGAAGAAGTTCACGAAGTTCGTGTAATACCCCAGTTGCGCATTCAGTTCCACCGGGCGTTCCAGCACGTCGGCGATGCGCGGCATGGTCGGCGTAGTGGGCACCAGCAGGAAGTCGTAGCCCGCGAGGCTGTCATCGGCCGCGCGGCGCAGCGCCGCCAGCCGGTACTGGCCCTTGAACGCATCCGTGGCGTCGTACTCCCTGGCCTGCTCGATGATGCCGGCCACCACCGGATGCGCGGCGTCCGGTTGCGCGTCGATGAAGGCGCCGACGGCGGCGTGCCGCTCCGCGACCCACGGGCCCTGGTACAGCAGGGCGGCGGCGTCGCGGAACGGCGTGTAGTCGACGGTGCCGAACGTGCAGCCGGGGAGGTCGCGCAGGCGCGCCAGGGTCGCCTCGAATGCGGCTTGCGCGGCGGCGTCGCCGAAGAATTCCAGCTGCGCGGGCACGGCGATGCGATAGCCGCGCCGGCGCACGCCCTGCGGCGCAATGCGGCGCGAATACGGGTCGAGCGCATCGTACCCGGCCGCGGCCTGCACGACCTTCCACGCGTCGGCCACGCTCGCCGCGAACACGGAGACACAATCGAGCATGCGGCACGCCGGCACCACGCCGCGCGTCGAGAGCAGCCCGCGTGTGGGCTTGAGGCCGACGATGCCGTTCAGGCCAGCCGGCACGCGGCCGGAGCCGGCCGTGTCCGTGCCGAGCGCGAAGCCGGCCATGCCCAGCGCCACGGCGACGGCGGAGCCGGAACTGGAGCCGCCCGACACGTAATCCGGATCGACCGCGTTGCGCACGGCGCCGTACGGCGAGCGCGTGCCGACGAGGCCCGTCGCGAACTGGTCCAGGTTCGTCTTCCCGACCAGCAGGGCGCCGGCCGCGACGAGTCGTTGCACCACCGGCGCCGATGCGTCCGGCACGTAGGCGTAGGCAGGGCAGGCGGCCGTGGTGGGCATGCCCGCCACGTCGATGTTGTCCTTGACGGCGAACGGGATGCCCAGCAGCGGCAGGCGCGCCAGCGCGGCGGCGCCTTCGGCCGCCAGCATGGCGTCGAGCGCGCGGGCCTGTGCGCGCAGCGCGGCGTCGTCCACGCGGCTGATCCAGATCTCGGGGCGGTCCGCGGCGGCGATGCGGGCCAGTACCTGCTCGATGCAGCGGCTTGGCGTCGATGCGCCGCCCAGGTAGCCGGCGTGGATGTCGGTGATCGTCATGATGTCTCGCATAAGAGGGTCAGAAGGCGTAGCCGAGGGTGGCCAGCAGGCGGTTGCCCTGCTTGACGCCGTAGCGGTTGTCGCCGCCGAGGAGGCCTTGCAGGCCCCAGGTAAAACCGGCGCCGAGCGGCTGCGTGAAGCCGACGGTCAGGTGGCGCCAGCCGCCCGACGCCGGCGCGCCGCCCGCGAAGCAGCCGTTGACGATGAAGCTCGTGCCGGCCGGGCAGCGCGTGCCGGTCAGCGTGTCGACCGTGCCCAGGTAGCGGCCTTCCTTGTGGTACGTGTAGAAACCGAGCGTGGCGGACAGGGTGATGTCGTGCGGGAGCGGCTGGCTCGCGGCCAGCGTCCAGTAGGTGTCGCCCCGGTTGCCCCAGACGACGTCCTTGAGCAGGGTCTGCGCCGTCACGCTGAACGGGCCGTAGCTGGCGCCCAGCTTGGTCTCGAGCGCGTTGGCGTGTTCGCCGTTGATGTAGTAATAGCCTGTCAGGCCGACCGTGTAGCCGATGTCGCCCACCTTGCCGTTGTAGCCGCCGTAGACGTCGTTCTCGATCGATTTCTTGTGCTGGAAGTCGGCGATGCCGCGGTCGGCATACGATTCGCCCAGGCGTTTGTACGAGTAGTTGATCTGCGACGCCCAGTAGCCGAGGAAGAAGCCGGACGGGTCGTTCCAGTCCACGCCCCATTGCAGCGCGGGCTGGTCCGACTCGGGCGCGTCGGCGCCGGCGTTGCCCAGGCCCGGCAGGCCGGGGCCATAGGTCGAGCTGACGCCGCGCAGGATGTATTTGCTGACCAGGTCGACGTGGCCGGTGAACGCGGGCGCGTCGTCGGCCCAGGCGGCGCCGGAACACAGCAGGGTGGCAATGGCGAGGATGATCTTCTTGTCGTGCATGCGGGACTCCTTGTAGGGGATGGGTTGCGGATTCAGGATGCGGCCGTGAAGACCGCGATGCGCTGGCCGGCGGCGACGGGCTTGCCCTCGGCGACGAGCCATTCGTCCAGCACGCCGTCGGCGGTGGCGACGACGGGGATTTCCATCTTCATCGATTCGAAGATCGCCAGCGTCTCGCCCTCGCGCACGGCGGCGCCGGGCGGCACGACGATCTTCCACACGCTGCCGGGAACCACGGCGGACAGGTACTGGCTGCCGTCGGGCAGGTCGGCCAGCGCGCCCGCATCGAGCGTCGCTTCCTCGCTGACCCATTCGGCCTGGCCGCTCGTGCGCCACCGTTCGCGCTCGGCCTCGAACGCGGCCTGCTGGCGCGTCTTGAACGCGGCGATGGCGTCCGCTTCGCGCGCCAGGAACGCGTTGTAGTCGGCCAGCGAGAACGTCGTTTCCTCGATGCGCACGTCGAAGCGGCCGAGCGGGAAGTCGCGGCGGTGCTCGAGCAGGCGGTCTTCCGTCACCTCGTAGAAGCGGATCTGGTCGAAGAAGCGCAGCAGCCACGGTTTGCCGTCGCGGAAGCTGGCCGTCTGGCGGTAGCGGTTCCACATCTGCACCGTGCGGCCGACGAACTGGTAGCCGCCCGGGCCTTCCATGCCGTACACGCACAGGTAGGCGCCGCCGATGCCGACCGCGTTTTCCGGCGTCCATGTGCGCGCCGGGTTGTACTTGGTCGTCACGAGGCGGTGGCGCGGGTCGACCGGCGTCGCGACCGGCGCGCCCAGGTAGACGTCGCCCAGGCCCAGCACCATGTAGCTCGCCTTGAACACGACGTCGTACACGTCGCGGATCGAGTCCAGGCCGTTGATGCGGCGGATGAATTCGATGTTGCTGGGGCACCAGGGCGCGTCCGGGCGCACGGTCGTCTCGTACTTCTGGATCGCGAGGCGCGTCTGCGTGTCGTTCCAGGCGAGCGGCAGGTGCACGATGCGCGACGGGACCACCATGTCCTCCACGGGGCCCTGCGCCGCCAGCAGCGCGCCGATCCGCTCCAGCAGGCGCGCGGCGCCCAGGCGGCGATGGTCGAAGTGGACCTGCAGCGAGCGGATGCCGG
>NZ_JBKYMO010000050.1:0-20026 GCF_047302915.1 Massilia sp. CT11-108
GCCTCCGGCAACGCGGCGGGGCCGCTGGCGTCCGCGAACGCGCTGCGGCGGCCGTCCGGCGTCGCGACCATGGCGCGCAGGTGCAAGGTGTCGCCGTCGACGGTCGCGTGCGCCGCCAGCGGGATCTGGCAGCTGCCGCCGAACAGTTGCGACACTTTACGTTCGGCCTGCACGGCCTGCGCCGTCTGCGTGTGGTTCAGCGGCGCCAGCAGTGCGCGGACGTCGAAACCGGCGGCATTGCCGGACAGGATCTCGATCGCCATCGCGCCCTGCCCTGCGGCCGGCAGGCTGTCTTCCGGCTCGAGGTAGGCACGGATGCGGCGCGTGAGGCCCAGGCGCTTGAGGCCGGCGGCGGCGAGGATGATCGCGGCGTAGTCGCCACGGTCGAGCTTGCCCAGGCGCGTGTCGAGGTTGCCGCGCAGCGGCTTGATCACGAGCTGCGGATAGCGCGCGGCGATCAGGGCCTGGCGGCGCAGGCTGCTCGTGCCGACGATGCTGCCGGACGGCAACGCGGCCAGGCTGTCGAAATCGTTGGAGACGAACGCGTCGCGCGGGTCTTCGCGTTCGAGGATGGCGGCTAATTCAAAGCCTTCCGGCAATTCCATCGGCACGTCCTTGAGGGAGTGCACGGCCAGGTGGGCACGGCCGTCGGCCATCGCCACTTCGAGCTCTTTCACGAACAAACCCTTGCCGCCGACCTTCGACAACGTCTTGTCGAGAATCTGGTCGCCGCGCGTGGTCATGCCGAGAATGTCGATTTGGCACTGCGGATATAATGCTGCGAGCCGGTCGCGCACATGCGTGGCCTGCCACATGGCCAGGCGGCTTTCGCGCGATGCGATAATCAGTTGCGCGGGAACGTGCTGCGTCGTGTCGTTGGAGTTCAAAACGGTTTCTTTCACTGTCGTTGCGCCCGGATCGGGCAGCGCCGGTTAAGCCCATACCTGAGATCACAAATTCTAGCATGGGCCTACCAGCAGGCCATGGCAAACCGCCAGCGCGCCCCGCAGGACCTTTGGTAATACCGATTCGTTGTATCTGCAGTTTCAACAATTCAACCATGGTCGATATGGACAATCCCGCTGCACTCTCCCCCCAACCGCCCGGCAACGTCGACAAGGACGCGCCGCTGAAAGAAGACATCCGCCTGCTCGGCCGCCTCCTCGGCGACGTGCTGCGCGATCAGGAAGGCGAAGCCGTGTTCGACGTCGTCGAGACGATCCGCCAGACCGCCGTGCGCTTCCGCCGCGAAGACGACGAGCAAGCCGGCACCGAACTCAAGACACTGCTGGCGAAACTGTCGCGCGAAGAGACGAACTCCGTCGTGCGCGCCTTCTCGTACTTCTCGCACCTGGCCAACATCGCGGAAGACCAGCACCACATCCGCCGCCGCCGCGCCCACCTGCTGGCCGGCTCGAAGCCGCAGCCGTCCAGCGTCGCCTACGCCCTCACCCGGTTGAAGGACGCCGGCGTCGCGCAGAGTACGGTGGAGGCTTTTCTCCGCGAAGCGCTGATCGCCCCTGTTCTGACGGCGCACCCGACCGAAGTCCAGCGCAAGTCGACGCTCGACGCCGAGCACGACATCGCGCGCCTGCTGGCCGAGCGCGACCTGCCGCTGACGCCGAAGGAACGCGCGCGCAACCTGCAACTGCTGCAGGCGCGCATCGCGACGCTGTGGCAGACCCGCATGCTGCGCTACGAAAAACTGACGGTGGCGGACGAGATCGAGAACGCCCTGTCCTACTACCGGACGACATTCCTGCGCGAGCTGCCGGCCGTGTACGACGACGTCGAGGAAGAGATCGCGGCGCAGTACGGTACGGCGGCCGCCGGCCTGGACGACGCGGCCTACATGCAGATGGGCAGCTGGATCGGCGGCGACCGCGACGGCAACCCGAACGTCAACGCCGCGACGATGCAGCGCGCGCTCGTGCGCCACTCGACGACCATCTTCGATTTCTATCTCGACGAAGTGCACGCGCTGGGCGCGGAGCTGTCGCCGTCCACGCTGCTCGTGTCCGCGAGCCCCGCGCTGCTGGCGCTGGCCGATGCGTCGCCTGACCACTCCCCGCACCGCAGCGACGAGCCGTACCGCCGCGCGTTGATCGGCGTCTACGCCCGCCTCGCGTCGACGGCGCGCGAACTGGGCGCCACCAACATCCTGCGCAAGGAAGTGGGCCATGCGGACGCGTACCGCGACGCATCCGAATTCCGCGCCGAGCTGCAGGTGCTCGCCGATTCGCTGAACGAAAACCACGGCGCGATCCTCGCCGTGCCGCGCCTGAACGGCCTCGTACGCGCCGCGCGCATCTTCGGCTTCCACCTCGCCTCGCTCGACATGCGCCAGAGCTCCGACGTGCACGAGAAAGTGCTGGCCGAGCTGTTCGCGCGCGCGGGCGTGGAAAGCGATTACGCCGCGCTGTCCGAGGACGCGAAAGTCAGACTGCTGCTGGACGAACTGGCGCAGCCGCGCCTGCTGTACACGCCGTACGAAAGCTATTCGGACATCACGAATTCCGAACTGCAGATCCTGCGCACGGCGCGCGAGATCCGCAAGCGCTACGGCACGCGCGCGATCCGCAACTACATCATCTCGCACACGGAAGAAGTGTCCGACCTGCTGGAAGTCCTGCTGCTGCAAAAGGAAACGGGGCTCTTCCGTCCCAGCGAGAAGAAGAGCGACGCGATGGTGATCCCGCTGTTCGAGACCATCCCCGACCTGCAGCGCGCGGCCGAGATCATGGGCACGTGGATGGCGCTGCCGATCGTATCGGACGTGATCGAGGGCCAGGGCCGCCTGCAGGAAGTCATGCTGGGCTATTCGGACTCGAACAAGGACGGCGGCTTCCTGACGTCGAACTGGGAGCTGTACCAGGCCGAGCTGAAGCTGGTGAAGGTGTTCGCGGACGCGAACGTCAAGCTGCGCCTGTTCCACGGCCGCGGCGGCACGGTGGGCCGCGGCGGCGGCCCGAGCTACGACGCGATCCTCGCGCAGCCGCCGGGCACCGTCAACGGCCAGATCCGCCTGACGGAACAGGGCGAGATCATCTCGTCGAAGTTCAGCAATCCGGAAATCGGCCGCCGCAACCTGGAACTGCTCGTCGCCGCGACCTTGGAAGCGGGCCTGATGCCGCACGACGCGGACCGCGAACAGATCGAACGCCTGGCGCGCTTCGAGCCCGTGATGGCCGAGCTGTCGCAGCGCGCCTACAAGGCGTACCGCGACCTCGTGTACGAGACGCCGGGCTTCACGGACTATTTCTTCGCCGCGACGCCGATCGCGGAGATCGCGGAACTGAACCTCGGTTCGCGCCCGGCGTCACGCAAGTCGACGCGCCGCATCGAAGACCTGCGCGCGATCCCGTGGGGCTTCTCGTGGGGCCAGTGCCGGTTGCTGCTGCCGGGCTGGTTCGGCTTCGGCGCCGCCGTCTCCGGCTGGCTGGCGGAAGGCGACCGTGACGAGCGCCTGGCGCTGCTGCGCGAGATGGGAGAGCACTGGCCGTTCTTCGCGACGCTGCTGTCGAACATGGACATGGTGCTGGCCAAGACCGACCTCGCCATCGCATCGCGCTACGCGGAACTGGTGCCGGATGCCGATCTGCGCGAGCGCATCTTCAAGCGCATCGCGGCCGAGTATGCGGAGACGCTGCATTGCCTCACGCTCGTCACGGGCACGGAGGAACGCCTCGTGAACAACCCGCTGCTGGCGCGGTCGATCCAGAACCGGTTTGCCTATCTCGATCCGCTCAATCACCTGCAAGTCGAGCTGATCCAGCGGCATCGGGCGCTGTCGGCCGAGGAGAAGGTCGACGAGCGGGTGCACCGCGGCATCCATCTCTCCATCAACGGCGTGGCGGCCGGGTTGCGCAACACGGGCTGACGGACCGCCCGCCCATCGCCCGGCGGTTCACCCCGAACCGCCGGGCTCTTGCCGCCTGAACGTCTCGCGCAGGAAGTCGACGAACGCCTTGACCTTCGCCGCGCGCAGGTGCTGCCGCTGGAACAGCACCGAGACGTCCGGCCCGGCGGCGGCGTAATCCGCCAGGACGGGAACGAGAACACCTCTTGCTATCTTGTCCTGCACGGACAACGACAAGACCTGGATGATGCCGCCGCCGGCCACCGCGGCCGCCACCAGCGTTTCGACGTGATCCGTGCCGAAGACACCGCGCAGCGCCAGCGGCGCGGGCTGTCCATCCCGTTCGAAGAACCACGGGCGGATGCGGCGCGATTTCGGATAAACGAAGTTCAGGCAGTCGAATGCCGGCAGATCGTCGGGCGACTGCGGCGTGCCGCGTCGTGCCAGATAATCCGGCGCGGCACAGCAGACATAACGCGTCGTCGCCAGGGTTTGTGCGACGAGGTGGCTATCGGGCAGGTTCCCGATCCGCACGAGGACGTCGATGCCCTCCTCGACCATGTCGACGAAGCGGTCGTTGGCCGTCATCCGGACCGTGATATCCGGATAGTCGCGGAAGAACAGCGGCAACGCCGGCGCGACAATCAGGTCGCCAACGATGCCCGGCATGTCGACCCGCAGGACGCCGCTGGGCGTCGCATTCGACTGCCGCAGCGCGCTTTCGAGTTCATCCATGTCGCCCAGCAGCCGAACCGCGTTGTCGTAGCACTGGCGCCCCTCGTCGGTGAGGGACATGCGGCGCGTCGTGCGGTTCAGCAGCTTCACCCGAAAATGGCTCTCGAGCGACGCCACCTGGTTCGTCACCGAAGACGTGGAAATCCCCAGCCGGTCGGCCGCACGGCTGAACGCTCCAGCTTCCACGACGCAACAGAAGACTTTCAATGCATCCAGGCGGTCCATGCTTCCTCGTCCCGGCATGAGTGACAGGCGGGTATTGTAACAGTGGCAATCCGATTATCCACGAATCCGAAATTCTGCATTGGCGGCCGAGCCATTTTTCCGGCTGCGCATTTTTCCTACACTGGGTTCACTGGCGTTGCGATCGAAGCTGGTGCCAACCACAACCGCCCGAAAGGAAATATCATGAGCAACCCGACCACCATGCAAGCCGTTGTCCTGACCGCGTACAACGAACCCCTCGTGCTGCGCGACGTCGCCCGTCCGGTCGCCGGTCCCGGCCAGGTCCTGGTCCGTGTCGCGGCGAGCGGCGTGAATCCGCTCGACACCAAGATCGTGGCCGGCAAGGCCGATCACGCACACACGGTCCTGCCGGCAATCCTCGGCATCGACATGGCCGGCGTCGTGGAAGCCGTCGGCCCCGGCGTGGAAGGCTTCCGCCCCGGCGACGAGGTCTACGGCATGACGGGCGGCATCGCGGGCGTGCAAGGATCGCTGGCGCAATACGCCGCGGTCGATGCGGACCTGCTGGCACACAAACCGCGCAATATGTCGATGCGCGAAGCCGCGGCGCTGCCCCTCGTGTTCATCACGGCCTGGGAAGGCCTGCTGGATCGCGCCAAGGTCGGCGCGGGCATGAAAGTGCTGGTCCACGGCGGTGCGGGCGGCGTCGGCCACATCGCCGTGCAGATCGCCCGCGCTTTCGGCGCCGACGTGTATGCGACCGGCTCGGCAAGCCAGCGCGAGATCATCGAAGGATACGGCGCCACCGCGATCGACTACCGCACGCGCACCGTGGACGACTACGTGGCGCAGTACACGGACGGCGCAGGCTTCGACATCGTCTTCGACACGGTCGGCGGTGCCACCCTCGACGCCTCGTTCCGCGCCGCCCGCCTGTATGGGGGCCACGTCGTCAGCGCCCTCGGCTGGGGCACCCATGCGCTGGCGCCGCTGTCCTTCCGTGCCGCGACGTACTCGGGCGTCTTCACGCTGCTGCCCCTCATCAGCGGCAAGCGCCGCGCCGCGCACGGCGCCATCATGCGCGAGGCCACCCGGCTGGTGGAAGCCGGCAAGGTCAATATTCGCATCGACCCGACCGACTACACGCTCGCCAACGTGGCCGACGCGCATCGCGCCATCGCCGACGGCACCGCCGCCGGCAAGCTGGTCGTGTCGGTGGCCTGAGCAGGGGGACACGTCGCGTCCGGGATCAGCGCCGCACCGAGATCCCGAACGCGAGGCTGAGCCCATGGCAATCCCTGTTCACCAGCCACGCCACGCCCGTGTCCACGATCGCCTGTGTCCCGTGCCCGATCTGCGGCGCGGCCACTTCCGCGAAGCCGTGCAGCCTTTCGCTGAACGCTTTCCCGACTTCGCGATGCTGCTGGCCCTGTTCGTTTTCAGCGCGGCTCTCCAGGTTGTACGACGCGCTCTCGCGACGGTCGTCAGGTTGAGTTCGCTCAAATGTCACTCAAGCATGAGCTTGAATAATTGCAAGGTTCCCCAGCGCAACGTTTGGGGTACCCACCGTACACAGAGCGTGAACATCCTGAAAGGGGTACGACCGATGGCTGATCCCGACATCGCAAGAACGTTCGCCGAAATTCAATACGTGCTGAGAGATCGCCACCGGCCGCTTCGCCTGCTTCTTGATGGAATGATCAAGGCCGGAAAGGAGTCGCTCCTGCCGCAACGAGTAATCGGTTACGAAGCGATCTGCGGCGGATTCAAATTCCGGATGCTGTGTGTGTCCGAGAACGCGACCCTGCCCCTCAAGAACTTCATCGGTGTCCCTGCCGAACTGCAAATCGTCACCGACCGCGGCCAGCTACGCCGTATATGCGGGCTCGTCACTGAGGCTGCTTCGGGCCAAAGCGACGGCGGGCTCGCCACGTATCAATTAGTCATGAGCGATGCGCTGTCGGTGCTGGAAAACAAATTCAACACACGTGTGTTCCGAGATAAAAGCGAACTGGATATCGTGCAGATACTGGTCGCCGAATGGCAGAAAAGTATGGGGGTTTTGGGAGCATCCTTCGATTTGGCAATCGACGCCAGCCTCGCCAATCGCCGTTTGCCCAAGCGCCAGTTCATCATGCAGCATAACGAGTCAGACGCCGACTTCGTCCGTCGATTGCTGCAACGACGCGGCATCGCCTGGTTTTTTCGTCCCGGGCTGACGACGGGAGCCGGGTCATCCGAAACCGGTCGGACGCCGTCAAGGATCGGACATACCTTGGTATTGTTCGCCGACTCGAGTCAACTCGATCAAAATGCCGCCGGGTTGGTGCGATTTCATCGCGACGATGCAACTGAGCAGCGCGACACCATCACCGGCTGGAGCGCGGTACGTGCGCTCCGTTCGGGGAGTACGTCATTATTCAGCTGGGACTACCTTCAGCCCAGCAATACGATGTTCATGACGGCCCAGGTACCGGCTCAGGCCGATCAGGGCGAGCACGGAAACCAACTGGCCGCCGGACTGGACCATTACCAATTTACAGCCCCGCACCTCGGCGACAGTCCACGCGATCTGTCGGACCTGAACGACGCGCAGATGGCTTACCACGAGTACGCCGCCAAATGGTTCAAAGGCGAAGGCAGCGTACGCGACCTGGCCGTCGGCGAGTGGTTCAGCCTGAAAGGCCATCCAGAAATCGACACCCATCCCGACAGCGAGCGGCAGTTCGTCGTCACATCCCAGCATATCGCTGCGGAGAACAACCTACCGGTGGACATTGGCGCACGTGTGGAGCGGCTCTTCGAACGCAGCGGCTGGGCCCGCGACACCACTGCGCAGCAGCGGACCGACGAAAACCGGACGCTGCGCTACAAGACAAGCTTCACGTGTGTTCGTAGAAGCATCCGCATCGTTCCACCTCGCCCCGTTCTTCCGCGCCCGCAGCTGCAGTCGGCAATCGTCGTCGGCCCGGAGAACGAAGTTGTGTGGTGCGACTCACTGGGCCGTGTCAAAGTCCGCTTTCTGGCCACGTGCCGGGAAGAGCATGCCCATGCGGCGGGTGCCGGCAGTTCCGATTCCGATCGCGACTCGGCCTGGGTCCGTGTCTCGTCCAGTTGGGCCGGCAATGGTCTCGGGGCTCGCCTCCTGCCCCCTGTCGGCACCGAAGTGCTGATTGAATTTGCAGGCGGCGATCCCGACAAGCCAGTCATCATCGGCCAAATGTACAACGGCGATTCGCCACCGCCCATGTTTGTCGGAGAGGACGCGTTGCCCGATACACGCTATCAGTCCGGCCTGCGCAGCCGGGAGATACGTGGCCGGCGCGGTAACCAGGTTCGGCTCGACGATACGACGGGCCAGATCAGTGCGCAGCTGGCCAGCGACCATGGCAAAACGGAGCTGAACCTTGGTTATCTCACTGAGCCGCGCCGAGAGAACGGTGCGCGGCCACGCGGTGACGGCGCGGAATTACGCACCAACGAAGCGATTGCCCTGCGCGCGGCACGCGGTATCTTGCTGAGTGCCTGGAAACTGCTCGACGGCTCTGACAGCAAGGGTGCCCAGCTCGCACGCAACGAATACCTCGACCTGCTGCGCGAATGCGGTGAACTGTGCACTTCACTCGGCAACTACGCCGCAGAGCACAACGGCCTGGCGATCGATGCCAAGGAACAGGATGCACTGCGCGCGCGATTCAAGAATTGGGAGGACGGAAGCAACACCGCGCCCGAAGCCGCCGAGCCAAGAGAGCCCGTCATCGCGGTGACCTCGCCAGCCGGCATCGG
Organism: Massilia sp. CT11-108; assembly: GCF_047302915.1. NCBI lineage: Bacteria > Pseudomonadati > Pseudomonadota > Betaproteobacteria > Burkholderiales > Oxalobacteraceae > Massilia > Massilia sp. CT11-108. The sequence continues at coordinate 8,567 of NZ_JBKYMO010000050.1, forward strand.
CTTCGCGAGCTCGAAGGCTATCGTCAGTTACTCGGCCACCAATGTCGACACAACCGCCCTGCAGCATCTCCAACTCACGGCGGGCCAACGCTTTGCAGTCAATGCCGGCAACGGCATCTCGCTCTTTGCGCGCGGCGGCGGACTCAGTGCGATCGCCCACGTCGGCAAACTGCTTGTGCAAAGCCAGCATGACGACATCGCTGTCAACTCGGCCAAGGACATTCAGGTGACGGCCAGCGAAGGCGCGATCACGGTATCGGCCAAGACCATCCTCTTGGTCGCACAAGATGGATCATTCCTCAAGCTCGGGGATGGATCCCCGGTCCTCGGGAGCAAGGAGGCCCTCAAGTTCCACGGACCCGATTTCATTTGGGATGGGCCGGAGACGATGACCGCGCAGCTCCCCACGTTCAAGAAGGACGGGACGGATCTCAAGTTCGAACCTCGGCTCTACCCGCACCTCGACGGCGGCGTGCCGGCGGCCGGCTTGGCTTACGAGATCGAATCGGCGGCCGGCGGCGGCGCGGGTAGCACTGACGCTCAAGGGACCACCACGATCTTGAAGCACGACCAGATGCACGTTGCAAGCATTGATCTCAAGGAGGGAAGCCAGCCATGACTGACGCAAAGAGCGCTTCACTTTACAAGAAACTGCCATTCAGCCGGGGGAAGGGAGAAGGCGTAACGTTACCGGGGCAAGGCAACAAGAAAATCGTCGGCGTCAAGCACAATCTGCCCGGTTCGATCATTCTCGTGCATGGCGTGAACGATGTAGGCGTCAGTTACGACGCGGTGGAATCGGGTTTGTGCGAGGGGCTGGCGGAACGGCTGTGCGGGGACCTGAAGCCCGGTGCATATCGCATGCCGCAAACCGCTGACCGCGACAAGGTAGAGGAAGATCCTGACGTTGTTTTCTATAAACGTCAGATTACCGACGATACGCACAGCCCGGTCATCCCGTTCTACTGGGGGTTTCGCGAAGAATCTGCGCACATACAGGATTGGAGAAAAACACCGCATGGCCAAGCCCTTGACCGCTACGACAACCGACTGGACAGGGATTACTCGAAAGAAGGCGGCCCATTCTCCAACGCGACATCGTCGCTTTTAGAAATGTGGAATCGGGGCAAGAGCGATTCCTTCGGGATCCTGAATTGGGCGTCGCACGATGCGACCCACCCGATCCTGAATAATCCGGGCCGCCTTTACATGATCCTTGCGGCGCGGCGGTTGGCTGCGCTCATCTCAATGATCCGCGACTACGACGAAAACGAAACGGTCTCAATCGTCGCTCACAGCCAGGGTTGTTTGCTCAGTTTGCTGGCACAGGCTTTTCTGCTTGATCCCAAAATGCAAAAGGACCAGCCTGGTGCGCGTCCGGCCGATACACTCATCCTGTGCAACCCGCCTTATAGTCTTGTCGCAGAACTACCCGTAGGAGCAAAGCTCGCGAACATGTACTCAGGTTCGGATTCGCTGATGACAACCAAACAGAACCGTTACCGGTACATCAAAGGTGGCCAGACATTACATGCACGTCTGGCCACCTTGGCGAACATTGTCAACGGCGTGCACACCAACAAGCATGCAACGCCACCGTTATCGGAACTGACAAACACGAAGAAGCATATGGGGACGGTTGGTCCCAAATGGGACGCCGAGAAGGACCGCGATAACCGCGGCAAAGTCTATCTTTATTTTTCTCCGGAAGATATGACCGTGGCATTTTCCGGCGTGGAAGGGATCGGCTGGCAGGGCGTGCCCGATTTCCAACGTGGTCAACGTCGAGAAACTCGCCCATTTGACGCAACTGCGCCGGTCGATAATTTTGGTCCATCGCAATCCGTGCTGATTACCGAGACACGCAAACCGCTTTCCGAATTGGGCCACGGATTCTTTCAGCGCGTCTTCACATTGAAACGTCGCCCGGATTTCCGGAATGGGAAGCCGGTTCTCGTTGGACAAGCCCCGCACGACTTTGTGCTTCGGGTAACTGGCGAAAACGACTATGCCCATACAGCCGCCAGCGACACGTTCGCAAGCAACGCCGGCCTGCGCCAACACTTGCCCACCCCGGCTGATGCGCCTGACAGTATGTCTCCTGAAGAGCGGGCACGGTTTGGCCTGCGCCGCATCACGGGCGAAGCCCTGCCGAAGGCTGTGGCGGCAAGCATGGGCGAAGGCGCCTTCCCCGATGCGCATAGCCGCTACGGAGCAAGCGAGAACGTCGATCAGATCGACGCGGCGATCTCCGTTACCAGCAAGTATGGCATTGACGGGCATCATTGGGAATGCATCTCCGATACGTGTGGCATCGCCACCAGGTTGCGGGGCTATCAACCGATTCCAAGCCCTCGTCCGGACCTGCATGTGAGTAGAGTGGCAAAAGTCAACGATCAGCGGTCCGTGCTCGCGGGACAGCTCAATCGCGACAAAAAGGTTGAAGACATGTGCGAGGTTAAGAATCTGTACGTTTGCCTGGATGTCGGTTTTGAACGCCCCCTCAGTCCGCCCAAGTTGCTGATCGAAAGAACCGAAACGCCGAACGAGGCCCGGCTGCGCTGGCAAAAAACGAATATGGCCCGGTCGTTCCACAGTGCGATTTATGGTGGCCGCAAAAACCATAGCCAGGTGACCGCGTACGACGTTGCAATTGGTGGCGGCAAGGCGCCGACGGATCCGTTGTTTTACAAGTACTTGTGCGCGGTGGCGGATTGGCGGTTGAAAGATCCACCTATTAAGCAAAAGCTTCGACCAGGCATGCTCAAATGGAGCGAGTTCCTGCAACAGTTTGCGGACTACTGGGCTGACGAGCGGCCTTGGCGAAAGACGCTTATCGAAAATACCCAAATTTATTACGCAACCGGAACATTACCCGCTGACCTGCCGCTTCCACCAGAGGGAATCCCGCCGTGCCTTGTCGTTGAATCGACGGCTGGCACGGTCGACCAAACTGGACGGGTGAACACATGAGTACGCTATACAAAAATCGGTTACTGCTGGCAAAACGCTTATCAGACAACGCAATACTCCATTTGACGCATTTGGTATTTTTTACCATTTCAACAAGCGCAATAGCGGCATCTACTCCGACGGAGACAGCAATGAGGACACCTTGGTGGTTTTTGGCAACCGCATTGGGAATAGGACTGGTGCTTGGCGGGCGTTGGGTGCTAGCGGCACGCGAAGCGGACGCACGACAGGCTCTGGCATCGGCCGCAGCGGCGGAAAAGGCACGTGAGCAGGTCGAGGTGGCACACACTGCGCAAGGCAAGCGCGAATACGTGTTGGAAGTAATCAATCTTGGTGTCACGCTAGACAAATACCGTCAAGGCAAGCTATGGGACGCACTGCAATCTGGCAACCCGTACACATCGCTTCGTGAGCAAGATCCAAAAAAATATCCTTGGACAATGTTTGACAAACTCGGCCAAAGCGGCGGACGGAGTGGAGACACCTTGGAAAACGGTGCCGGATATACCGTAACCGAATGGGGCACCCCGGTCTTTAATGCAAGACCTCCGGACATGAGCGAATATGCAGCCAACCCACTTATGCCTGACATGGGTCTCGCAGCATCTGCTGAATCATCGGGCATGTCCACTAGTTTGTTCGTAGCGGGTCCAGCGCGCTTTGCCGAGCGGCCGGACCGCATTCTCGAAGAGGTGTTCGAGTTCTTTGACGTGAACCCCGATGTTCCCTATGTCGTTTTGAACTCAGACGACGGCGACGATGTCCGGCACGTGTCGCGCCCCTCCGGTTCCCCACCGCTCGTCAAAGAAGGCTACTACATCCCCAAAATGCCTGACGCTTCGGCCCTTTTTGTGCTCGCCCGCCGCGAGCGGGTCGATCCGATCCGCCCTTTCACCTACGAAGATATCGACGACTACCGCACGCCAATGGAAGTGCTCAATCGCGACGGTGTCGCAAGACGCCTGTACCTCGGCTACCTCGACTTACAGAAATCGGTACCCTGTCCGAATGGTTACACTTCGGCCGTAGGTCGATCGGTAACTGCTGCCGAATGGGTCGAATACGCCGCCAAGTTCAGCAAGCGCCCGGACATCCGCGGTACCGGCCAGATCAGTTTCCTGGATCGCGAATTCAACGCCAAGCACCGTCCCCCACTCGACTGGAAACCGACGCCCTGGTTCCCCATCCCATGGAGCAAACTACAGCTTCAACAATTCGACAGCATGGCAACGCTCGGCTTCATCCACCGACCAGTTTTCGTCAAGACCACGGACGAACACGGCAAGCCACTCCCCCGGCGCGATGCGCGGCAAAAAGCATTAGTGGAAGGCCTGCAGGAAGCACTGCGCACGCTGCCCGAGACCGAGCGCGCCAAGGGCCCGGCGCGCGTGATCGCAGCCACGAACAATCAAACCGAGCAACTGGTCGCCCTCGAAGGCATGCTGCATCAATACGCCGCGCAAGGCGGTCCCGAAATCGACAGCGGCAAGCTGGACCAGTTCATCAACATCGACCGGCGCCTCGGCAATACCGGCGCGGCCACCTTGTTCATGCAGATGGCGATTGGCGTAATGGGCAGCTACCGTGCCGGCGGCCCGAGCCTCGCCGTCAATCTGCGCGATCCGCACGAGGCGACGTTCATTTTCATCAGTCCCCCTTCAGAAGAAAAACGCAAAGCCCAGCAGGAATCACGCGGTGACGTGTTCCGTAGTATCAGATCGATGACGCCCCCTGCAGAGAGCGACGCTGCCACGGCCGTCAGGTAGCCATGTTCGTATTCAAACCGGATACCCACCATGAAAAACGTCATCAGGCTAGGCGACGCCACAACCCACGGCGGCAAAGTGATCAGCGCCAGCGCGTCGCATTTCAAAGTTCACGGGATTCCGGTCGCCTGCGTGGGCGACACGTGCAGTTGTCCCATCCCTGGCCACTCAGGCTGCACGATCACCAGCGGTTCTCCGCACCATACAATCAGCGGCAAGCACATCGCTTTCGATGGCGACAGTCTGAGTTGTGGAGCGAAGCTGATCTCAAGCTTTCAGCATTTCAGCACAAAGATATAGCGTAAGTCGCGTACGACGTTAGCGTCTGACGGACACGCCAAACGCCAGGCTCAGCCCCGGCGTCTGGCGATTCACCCCATGCACGACCATCGCGTCGATCTGGCAATCCCTGTTCACCAGCCACGCCACGCCCGTGTCCACTATCGCCTGCGTCCCGTGCCCGATCTGCGGCGCGGCCACTTCCGCGAAACCGTGCAGCCGCTCGCTGAACGCCTTCCCGACCGACGCCGCGAACACGCCGTACGTAACGTCGCTATCGCGCACCATGCCCGGCATCACGCCCAGCGACCAGTCGTGCCCGAGATCCCACTCCACCGGCAGCTCGACCGCGGGCCGGAACCCGCTGCCGCGCAGCGCCGCACTGCCCGTGGGCAGCGCCACCTCGGCGATCATCCCGACGGATGGCCGCATGCCGTCCTGGTCGGCGACGTGCCACTTCACACCGGCGGACAGATCGGCCCAGCCCGCACTGACCGTATGCGCGCCGGACGCGGGGTCGCTCGCGTGCTCGATGGTGCGCCCGTCCGTCTCCACGCGCAGTTCGAACGCGTTCGAGACGCCGATGCGCAGCAGCGTCGGCGTCGTGAGCGTGCGCACGTGCACGTCAAGGTCGCGCTGGCGATCCCATTGCACGCCCGTCTCGAGCTGGATGCGGTGGCTGCCCACCACCTGGCTCGAGTTGGCGACGTTGGGACGGTCGGGGTTGATGGTGTCGTCGTCCGCATGGGCGGCCGGGACGGACAGGACGCCTGCCAGCAGGCAGGCCAGGGAAGCGGAGCGGATCGAAGTTTGCATACCGACAGTATGCCAAGACCGGGCCGGCGCGGCCCAACCTGTCTACATCGTAATCATTGCAGGGCCAGGCGCGCGGCGTGGCCGCCGGCGGCGCGGGTGTCGTCCGACCCGGCTTCGATGCGTCCGGACAGCGTCTCCATGCTTTTTTCGAGTACGTGGAAACGCTCCATGAACGCCGGATACGCGGCGCGCGCGGCGGCCCGGAGGGCGTCATGCGCCTGGTCGGCCTGCATCTGGTGGCGGATGGCGCTGCCGTTGCCGGTGATGGCGTCCATGGCGCCGTCGAGCTGTCCGACGGCCAGTTCGCCGATGCCGCCGACCATCACGACGAAGGCGATGGCGGTGACGTTCCAGGCCAGCATGGGAGTTCCTTTAACGGCGGACCGACAGGCCCAGGCCGATGCCCAGGTCCGGCGTGCGGCGGTTCAGGCCGCGGCTCACCGCGGCGTCCAGTTGGATGTCGTTCGTGACCAGCCAGGTCACGCCGGTGTCGAAGACGGCCTGCGTACCGCCGCGGTCGGCCGCGACATCACGGAACGCCTTGCTGCCGCCGGGCAGGTCCGCGTGCAGCAGCCAGCCCAGCGACGGGGTGGCGCCATCCTGGTCGGCCGTGTGCCATTTGATGCCGACGGACGTGTCGGCGTAACCGGCCATCGTCGCGCCGCCCGCGTGCTCGATGGTGCGGCCGTCCGTTTCGAAGCGCAGTTCCATCGTCTCGCCGAGGCCGATGCGCAGCAGGGTCGGCATGGTCAGCGTGCGTACCGTGGCGCCGTCGGTGCGGTCGCGCTCCCACTGCAGGCTCGTTTCCAGCTGCAGGCGGCCTTTGCCGACGACCTGGCTCGATTCGACGACGTCGGGACGGTCGGAGGTCATCGTGTCGTCAGCGCCGGCCGATGCGGCGAGCGGCAGGCCGCAGGCGGCGGCTAACAAAAGGGAAGAAAAGCGATCCATGCGGATATTCGGAACAGTCGATGTGCCAAGTATCCGCAAGCTGGCTCAGCAATACCAGACAGATTGTGAATGTCCCGATAGGACCATTTTTCGTTTGATAACTTGTGTCGGGGCGGCACAACACAGCTTGCCGGACCGCCATGTCGAACGCCGTGCATCAACCCTGGAAAGAAATGCGATGACCAGGGCGCAACGGAATGGCGATGAGCGCCAGCACGAGGCACAGCGCGGCCATCAACCACCATGCGGGTGCGAGATTCGAGAGATGCTCGCGCAGCAGTCCGGCAACGAGCGGCAGGATCGCCGCCAGCAGGTAGCCGCCGCCCTGGACGAAACCCACGATGGCACCGGCATCCGCCGGGTTATCGCCATGGTCCATCGCGACGATGAGCGACAGGGGGAACAGGGCACCGATGCCGAACCCGGCCAGCAGTGCCGCCGGCCATGCGAGCGCGGCCGGGGCGACGGACAAGCCGAGCATCCCCGCGAGGAGCGCGCCGATCGCCAGGAGCAGCACCACGCGCCGGTCGGGCGTCCGGCCGACCACGGCGGACACGGCGATCCCTGCCGCCACTTCCGCGCAGGTCAGGGCGCCGAGCAACGCCCCCGCCGCTTCCGGCGACCAGCCGAGCTGTGTGTAAAACGGCGGCAACCACGCCAGTACCAGGGTATAGGCGCCGGTGCCCAGGCCGAAAAAACCCAGCAGGAGCCAGCCGCGCGGCTTCCGGTGGACCGGGCGCCGTGCCGTGGGCACAGGAAGTACGTCGGGTTGCGACGTAGCCAGGCACCAGGCCACCAGTCCCACCAGGGCGGGAAACACCCATACGCCCAGGGCTGCGGTCCAGTCCATGCCTTGCGCCAGCCATGGACTGGCTGCGCTGGAGATCATCGCCCCGCCCATGATTGCCGTCGAATAAATCCCCATCACCGTTGCCGTGTGCCCTCCCGCGCGGTGCCGGATCACCATCGGCATCAAAGCCTGGACCAGCGCGATACCGATGCCGCCTGCGATCGCCGTCGCGAGCAACGCCGTGGGGCCGCTCCACACCCAGCGTCCCAGGCAGGCCAGCACGACGAGCAGCACGCCGGACGCGATGCCCCGGCGCGCGCCGAATGCGGCTTGCAGACGGGACGCGCCCAGCATGCACACGCCCATCAATGCGACCGGAAGCGTGGTCAGCAGGCTGGCCCCGGTATCGCCCAGCCCCGTCTCGCGCTGGATCACGTCGAGCAGGGGCCCGATCGTCGCCATCGTGGGACGAAGGTTGATTCCAACGAGCACTACCGCTGCCGGAAATGCAAATGCGCCGCGTGGTTCTACCATGATGAATTCCTGGAAGCGTTTGGCGCTTGGCTGCGCCATCGGCATTCCATATAATTTGATGTGAAGATATTTTATCTCTACATCAAGATACTTGCAAACATGGATAGAGCGCAGAAAGCAGCGGAACAATGGGCGCGCGAACGCCCGGATCTCGACGTGGGACCCATGATCCTGTTGGGACGACTGGGCGAAGCGGGCGTGGTGATCATGCGCGACCACCTCAATCCGCTATTCGCGCGCTTCGGCTTGCAGCCGGGCGAATTCGACGTGCTGGCAACGCTGAGGCGCAGCGGACCGCCCTTTGCGCTGACGCCGACCGACCTCTACGAAGCGGCCATGATCTCGTCGGGCAGTATGACCAACCGCATCGATCGGCTGGAAAAGGCCGGGCTCGTGCAACGGCAGCCCAACCCAAGGGATGGCCGGGGCACCCTGGTGGCGCTCTCCGCCGCGGGACTTACCCTCATCGACGAGGCTGTTGCCGAGCATGTCGCCAACCAGCAGGCGATCGTCAGCGGGTTGACGGACAAGGAGCAGGCGCAACTTTCAACGCTCCTGGCCAAGCTCCTCGCCTCGACCAGCGGCAAGGCGCCAGGCTGATCACGTCGTGGTTTCGGCGTGTACCGATGCCAGTACCGCGGGCCAGTGGCCGCGATCGATGGCAAAGAACCTGCACCAGCCCAGCACGGTGAAGAGGCAGGCGTCGGCGACGCTGAAAGACGCGCCCGCCAGATGATCCTGGCGGCCCAACACGTCTTGCTGTCCACCTTGACGAGATCGAACGGCAGGCCGAGTTCGCGCAACACGATATGCGGAGACAGCGAACAGGTATGGGGGGCGTAGTACAGCTTCATGGCGCGCCGGGACGGGCGGCTGCGCCGTGCACGGCCGGAGTCTCGTGGAACAGGCGGGCCTGCGCCTGCCGGACATCCGCGTGACCGTGCGCGACTGGGCCAGCGCCTGCATGCTGGTGCGCGAAGGCATGGGCGTCGCCCTCGTGCCCGAATCGACGTTGCCTGAAGACCGGCGCGGACTGCGCGTCATGCAGCTGACGCCGCCTGTTCACCGCGAATTCGGCCTGGTCTGCGCCGAAACCGGGAAGGCGTCCCGCCCGGTGCAGGCTTTCCTCACAGGACTTCTGCCCGCGCAATGAAAAAGCCGCGCGGCCCGGACGGGCGGCGCGGCTGTTCGGGACTCGCGTAACGCTTACTGGTTCTGCAGGAACGTCTTGAGCTTGTCCGAGCGCGACGGCTGGCGCAGCTTGCTCATCGCCTTCGCTTCGATCTGGCGGATACGCTCGCGGGTCACGTCGAACTGCTTGCCCACTTCTTCCAGCGTGTGGTCGTTCGACATCTCGACGCCGTAGCGCATGCGCAGCACCTTCGCTTCGCGCGGGGTCAGCGAGTCCAGCACTTCCTTGATCACGTTGCGCATCGACGCGTGCATCGCGGCGTCCAGCGGCGCCAGCGTGGCGTTGTCTTCGATGAAGTCGCCCAGCTGCGAATCGCCGTCCTCGCCCATCGGGGTTTCCATCGAGATCGGTTCCTTCGCGATCTTCATGATCTCGCGGACCTTCGATTCCGGCATCTCCATCTTCGTCGCCAGCGTGGCCATGTCCGGCTCGGTGCCCGTTTCCTGCATGATCTGGCGCGAGATGCGGTTCATCTTGTTGATCGTCTCGATCATGTGCACCGGCACGCGGATCGTGCGGGCCATGTCGGCGATCGAACGCGTGATCGCCTGGCGGATCCACCACGTCGCGTACGTCGAGAATTTATAGCCGCGACGGTACTCGAACTTGTCGACCGCCTTCAGCAGGCCGATGTTGCCTTCCTGGATCAGGTCGAGGAACTGCAGGCCGCGGTTGATGTACTTCTTCGCGATCGAGATCACGAGACGCAGGTTGGCCACGGTCATTTCGCGCTTCGCCGTGCGGGCGCGCTTTTCGCCGGCCGCCATCTGGCGGTTGATGGTGCGCAGGTCCGCCAGCGGCAGCGCCACGCGCGCCTGCAGGTCGATCATGCGCTGCTGCAGTTCCAGGATCGCCGGGGCGTTGCGCTTCAACACGGCGCTGTACGGATACGCGCAATCGACTTCGCGCTGCACCCATTCCAGGTCCGTCTCGTTGCCCGGGAAGACCTTGATGAAGTGGGCGCGCGGCATGCCGCAGCGGTTCACGCAGATGTCCAGCACGGCGCGTTCGATCGAGCGCACCTCGTCCATCTGGTGGCGCAGCGTGTCGCACAGCTTTTCCACGACTTTCGCCGTGAAGCGGATGCCCAGCAGTTCGGACGAGATGACTTCCTGCGCGGCCGTGTAGGCCGGCGAGCCATAGCCCTGCGTCTTGAACGCGTGACCCATCTTGTCGAACTGCTTCTCGATGAGGGAGAACTTCTCCAGCGCGCCCTTCTTCAGCGCGGCCAGCTGTTCGGCCGAGTAGCCCGCCGCGGCGCTGCCGCCGGCACCGCCGTCGTCTTCCTCTTCCCCGACGTCGTCGTCTTCCTCGTCCTCGTCCTCGTCGCTCGCGCCGGTCACCGGCGCGGTGGCGGGGGCGCCTTCGTTGTGGTCGATCAGGCCGTCCACGACGTCATCGATCTTCAGCTCGTCCTTGGCGATCTTGTGCGACAGCGCGATGATCTCGGAAATCGTCACCGGGCACGCGGAGATCGCCTGCACCATGTCCTTCAGGCCATCCTCGATGCGCTTGGCGATGGCGATCTCGCCTTCGCGCGTCAGCAGCGACACGGCGCCCATCTCGCGCATGTACATGCGGACCGGATCGGTCGTGCGGCCGAAGTCGGAGTCGACGGTCGACAACGCGGTCGCGGCGGCCGCTTCCACTTCGTCTTCGGAGGTCGGCGTGACGACGGCGTCCGACAGCAGCATCATTTCCGCTTCCGGCGCGCGCTCGTAGACGGCGATGCCCATGTCGTTGAACGTCGCGATGATGCCTTCGATCGCTTCCGGATCGATGATGTTTTCCGGCAGCTGGTCGTTGATTTCCGCGTGGGTCAGGTAGCCGCGCTCCTTGCCCATGTTGATCAGGTTCTTCAGCTGCTGGCGGCGCTTTTCCAGTTCCTCGGCCGAAAAGCCTTCCGCGGCGCCGAACAGGTTGGCGCTGCCCTTGGCCTTGCGCTCACGCAGTTTCGACGCGGCCTTCAGCTCGGCGCGCTCGACGGCGTTCAGCGCCGCGATCTCGTCGTTCTCCGGCACGAATTCGCTCGGCTTGCGGCCGCGGCGGCCCGGCACCTTCACTTGCGGCAGCAGGTAGCCGGACGTGTCGATCGCGGCCAGCGCGGCGGCGTCCGTCGTCGTGCTGACGGTGCCGGTCGGCTGCGCGGACGTCGTCGT
>NZ_JBKYMO010000051.1:0-19932 GCF_047302915.1 Massilia sp. CT11-108
TCCCGCGCCTTGACGACGTCGTACGCCGACCAGGCGCGGGAATAGGGGATGCGCTCCACCGGGCGCACCGGCGGCACGGCGGCTGTCGCGGCGCCGCAACATTCGAGTAAGGCGAGCGAGAGCGTAGGATAGACTTGGCCCTGGTACATGGTCCGCATCGGCAGGCGGCGCAAGGTGCCGTCCGCGTCGGGCAGCACGCCTATGTTGCCGGCGTGACGCGCCACTGCGAATGTCGCGTGGTTGGCCAGGTAGCCGTGCGCGCTCGGGGTGCCGGCCGCTGCCCGGGCAGGCAGGCCGCCGATCAGCCGGCCGCTCGCGAGGGGCGCGGCGTCGTGCAGGTAGTCGAACATCTGGGCCAGCACGACGGGGCCGTGGCTCGCCAGCATGGCGAGGCGCATGTCGCCGGACGTATCGGCCGGTTTCTCGAGCAGGACGTCCAGTGCGACGCCGCGGGCGCCGTCCGCCAGCACCAGTTCGACCAGGTCGGCGATGCGCGCGCGGGGCCACGGCCACGGCAGCTGCGCGACGCTGCTTTCGTCGATGTCGATCACGAGCACGCGCCGTTCCGGTGCCGTTTTCGCCTGCAACTGGATGGTTTTGTCGCGCAACCATTCGTTGGCCGCGGCCGTGAAAGCGGGGCCGTCATGCCACTGCAGCCAGCCCCCGATGGCCAGGGCCACGAGCGCGATCAGGCCGCGCAGGACGCCTGTATCGCGCAAGGTGGTACGCAGGAAACCGGGAAATCTCATCAATAAAGAAGACGAAGGGCGCAGGACGCTGGCGAATGTCGAAGTATAACTGCTTGTTAGTCTGGAATTATATGTTGCTTGAACCAATCCTCAGTGCAACAATCGTTACTTGTGACGACGGTCACAGACTTTAGCATTTGCGTCAGGACAATGCTAGTTATGGAGGACTCTATGCTGAAAAAACTCGCCCTGGCCGCCGGCCTGATGTGGTCGCTTGTCGACATGGCGTACGCCGCCGAGGCCGGGCGTGTCGTATTCACTGCCGGACAGGCCCAAGTCGGCCGCCACGCCGCCGCCGTCGATGCCGCGGTGGGCGAGGGCGACGAACTGTCGACCGGCGCCGACGGCTATATCTATATGAAGACCGTCGACAACGGTTTCCTGATCCTGCGCCCGAACAGTACGGCGCGCGTCGTCACGTATTCGATCGACAAGGCCGATCCGTCGAAGACGCAGGTCAAGCTCGAGCTCCTGCAGGGCGTGGCGCGGGCGATTTCCGGCCAGGGCGTCAAGCAGGCGCGGCAGAATTTCCGCTTCAACACGCCCGTCGCCGCGATCGGCGTGCGCGGGACCGACTTCACCGTGTACACCGACCAGCAGACCACCCGCGTGACCGTGCTGTCCGGCGGCGTCGTGATGAGCGGTTTCGGCGCCAACTGCACGGCCGCGGGCACGGGCCCCTGCGAGGGCCGCAGCGCACGCGAACTGTTTGCCGCCCAGGCGGGCCTGCTGCTGCAGGTGGAGCGCGGCACCAGCGTGCCGCAGCTGCTGCAGAACCCGGCGCTGGCGCCGGACCAGACGGAAAAGCCGCGCAGCGACGAACCCGCCGCCAAGCAGGCGCTGTCGGCGACGCCGGCGGCCCAGGTCAACCTCGATCCGCAGCGGTCCGAGCAGTCGTTGAACAGCGCGCGTCCCGTGACGCCCCCGCCGGCGTCGAACAACCCGCCGCCGGTCGTCACGCCGCCGCCCGTCGTGATCAACGACCCGGCGCCGCCGAAACCGTTGCCGCCGTCGCCGCCGGAGATCTTCTGGGGCCGCTGGCAGGCGCTCGCCGGCCTGCCGGCACAACCGGGGCGTATCGGCGATCCGGATGTGGAAATTGCCACGTATTACGCGCCGTATGCCATTACCCGCGTAAAAAATTCGGAGCTTGTACTTCCGAGGGACGGCACGGCCGCATTCAAATTGATGAGTGGCGAAGCGATCATGTCGAATAGCATCGGCGACCGCCCTGCCAATATCCAGTCAGGGCAGTTGAGTATGGACTTTTCCAAAAGAACGTTTTCCACGTCATTGGACGTGAGAGCGGGAAATGATCGTGCCGACGTCATCGGTAACGGCGTGATTACCGACAAGGGGATGCTGTATGAGGGAATCGGCTCGCCCACCATCATCCGCGGCTATCTGGGCGGTTCGAACGCCGAACAGGCGGGTTATATCTTCAAGAATTCCGCCACGCCCGGCATTACCGTCAGCGGCGCCACGCTGTGGGGGCGCTGAAAATACCGCCACCGCGTGGAAATGCGTGAGTATCGGAAATAACGTGTAAATAAATTGTATTAATGAAGTAAAAATTCGTAGCTTTGTGATGGCTGTCACAACGTTACTTTGGTGGTCTGGCAATATACTTCGCAGTTCTGCAAATAGCGTTCCGTATCTCGGCACGCGAACCGGTAGCAGACTTCGGTTTAAACCACAATCTTTAAAGGATTTCACATCATGGCAGCACAAGACTACACCAGCGTAGTGCAGCAACTGTACGTTTCGTACTTCGGCCGTCCGGCCGACTACTATGGCCTGCAGAATTTCTCGGCAGCCCTCGACAAGATGGGCGCACCGACGGACTTTGCTAAAGTGCAAGCTGCTGTGCAGGCCGACAAGGCAGGCACCACGGCCCTGTCCCAACTGGTGAACAGCTTCAACTCGTCGGCTGAATCGGTTGCCCTGTACGGCAACGACAACAGCCAGATCGGCATCGGCAAATTCGTCAACGCCATCTACCAGAACGTCCTGGGCCGTGACGCCGACAAATCCGGCTTCGACTTCTGGGTCAACGCCATCACCACCGGCGAACTGACCAAGGCCAACGCCGCCGCCGCCATCACCCAGGCAGCACTGACCAACACGTCGGACCAGGGCAAGCTGGACGCACTGACCGTGCAGCACAAGCTGGCCGTCGCCACCGCCTTCACGACCGCACTGGACACCCCGGCCGAGATCACCTCGTTCGCCGGCGACGCAGCCGCTGCAGCCGCACGTGCGCTGCTGCTGGGCGTGAACAGCAGCACCGACGTGACCGCATACCAGGCCAACATCAACGACACCATCGAAAAGCTGGGTAATGTCGTCAATGGCACGACCTTCTCCGTGACCTCGGGCGTCGATGCGCTGGTCGGCACGAGCGGCAACGACGTGTTCAACGCGCTGAATGTGAACGCTAACTCTGAAGATGCAAACACTCTGAGCGCATTCGACTCGATCGATGGCGGCGCAGGCAAGGACACGCTGAACATCTACACCGACGGTACCTATAACGCTTCGATCCCGGCCAGCGCCACGATCAAGAACATCGAAACCGTCAACATCTTCAACACCGGCGCTGCTGCTGATATCGACCTGACCGATGCTTCGAAATACGTCGGCGTGACCGCCCTGTGGCAGACCGGTGCTGCTGCCAACGTCACCAATCTGGCTGCAACCACGACCGCTGGCTTCCACAGCCTGGCTGCTGCCGGCGTGACCGTCACTGCCGCTGACGCTGCTGCTACCGCAACCATCGCTCTGGACAAGGCAGCGGAAGGCGCTGACGTGACCGTGAAGGCTAACACCGATGCGGGCGCGCTGGCTACGGTCATCGTGGGCGGCACCGTCGTCAAAGGCAGCATCGATCTGAACATCACCGGCGGTAAGGACGTCCAGACGGTGATGGTCAACACCGCTGTTGCCGCCAACCTGACGGTCAACAACAACGGCACCGGCAAGGCAGTCACCGCGGTCGACGCCAGCGCAAGCACCGGCGCCATCACCTACACCGGCGCAACGACCGTTGCCACCATCAAGACCGGTTCGGGTAACGACGATGTGACCTTGGCCGCCGCAACCGTCAAGGACAAGACCAACGCCACCGTCAACACCGGCGCAGGCAACGACAAGATCACCGTCAACGCATCGGGCGACGGCATCGTGACGATCACCGCTGGTGACGGCAACGACACCGTGAACGTCACCGCCCGCAACACCGGCGCGCTGAACGTCGACCTGGGCGCAGGCAACGACACCTTCACCTCGACCGTGGCTATCGGCGCGAGCGACAAGATCGACGCCGGCGCTGGCAGCGACACCCTGCTGCTGAACCTGGTGGGTTCGGCCAACGTGGGTGCCTTCAGCAACTTCGACGCATTCGATGCCAAGGGCCTGAACAAAGGCCTGGACATCGACATCCTGTCGCTGAAGAACACCGTCACCGAAATCGTCGCTTCGGGCGACGTCGGTACCAACGCTGCCCTGCTGAACGTGGGTGCGGGCGTGGGCTACCGCGTCACCGGCGACACCGATTTCCACAATGCGCTGAGCATCACGCAGAAGGTCGCTGGCGATCTGACCATCACGCTGGACAAGGACGAGTCGGGCGACGCTGCCACCACCAATGCTTTCGATGCTGACGCAGCTGTCAACGCCATCAACGCCAAAGGCGTGAAAGTCGTGTTCGACTCGTCGTTCGTCGGCGCAACGAAAGCTGCCGGTGCCGACAACGTCGCCGCACTGACCCTGTCCGCTGCGAAAGCGACGACCGTCGCTGTCACCTCGGGCGGCGCGAACGCCGAAAACCACCTGGCGCTGGACGGCGCTGAGCTGACCACGCTCACCGTGACCGGCGCAAGCAAACTGGTGATCGACTCGGTTGACGCAGCCAAGCTGGTAACGATCGACGCATCGGCTGCAACCGGTGGCCTGACCGCTTCGCTGGCTGACGTCGTCAACGGCGGCACCATCAAGCTGGGCTCGGGCGCTGACATGATCACCATCACCAGCGCTTCGACGACCGGCACCGGCAATTTCGAGTCGATCTCGGGCTTCGAGAAGACGGCCGCCGCTGCCGTCGGTTCGGACGCGGACGCCAAGAAGGCCGCGATCGCCGACGCCGACGTGCTGTCGTTCTCGGGTACCGTTGCTGCCGATGGCGGCCAGATCTCGAAGGGCGTGCTGAGCTTCACCGGCGCCGGCCCGTCGACCCTGGCTGATGCTGTCGGCCTGGCTGACGGCGCCGCTACCGTCGCTGGCTCCGCTGTTGTGTTCGAATACCTGGGTAACTCCTACGTGTTCGTCCAGGGCGGCGCGACCGACACGCTGGTCCAGCTGGCTGGCATCACCGGCATCAAGAACTTCGCCGAAGACGCTGGCACCGACCACTTCTTCATCGTCTAATCGATGCTTCGGTTGCCATCCGCTCCGGCGGATGGCACTGAATGACAAGGGCAGGGCGGGTTCGGCGGAACGGTTGTCGCGACTTCTGTAGTGCTGTCGAATGCGGAGCATATCTGCTGGGTGTCGGCCGGATGGATAACACGCACCGGTCCCGGAGCCAACCATGTCCTTCAGGGGCCATGCTGCAAAGCGTGGCCCTTTGTGTTTTGTCTGTTGTTACCAACGTAGCGGCCCAACCTCTCCGAGATTTAATCAAACTCGTTATTAAAATGTGATCCTCGTCACATTTTCTCGATCTTTTAGGCGATAATGTCGCGTCTGCTTGATATTGGATATTTCCATCCATCAAGCACCTCAACGACGGCCTGAAGATGAACAACAAACAATCCCAACCCAAGAACGAGATCGAGCTCGCGCTACGCAGCTTCAAGAGCACCTTCGTGACCGTGGGCACGTTCAGTGCCATCACGAACCTGTTGGCCCTCGTGCCTTCGCTGTACATGCTGCAGGTCTACGACCGCGTGCTGGCGAGCCGCAACGGGGTCACGCTGCTCATGCTCACCTTGATCATGCTCGGCGGCTTCCTGCTGCTCTCGGCGCTGGAAATGATGCGCAGCTTCGTGCTCGTGCGCGTGGGCGCCAAGTTCGACATGATGCTGAACAAGCGCGTCTACACGGCGGCCTTCGAGCAGAACCTCAAGAAGGCGGGCGGCAACGCGGGGCAGGCGCTCAACGACCTGACGAACCTGCGCCAGTTCCTGACCGGTAACGCGCTGTTCGCGTTCTTCGACGCGCCGTGGTTCCCGATCTACCTGATCGTCATCTTCTTCTTCGAGCCCTGGCTCGGCCTGTTCGCGCTGTGCGGTACCGCGGTGCTGATCGTGCTGGCCGTCGTCAACGAAAAACTGTCGCGCGCGCCGCTCAGCGAAGCCAACACCATGGCGATCATGGCCGGCACGCTGGCGACCAACAACCTGCGCAACGCCGAAGTCATCGAATCGATGGGCATGCTGCCCAACCTGATGAGCCGCTGGTTCAAGCTGCACAGCCGCTTCCTGAACCTGCAGGCGGATGCCAGCCAGAAGGCCGGCGTCGTCGGCGCCATCACCAAGTTCGTCCAGTCCTCGCTGACGTCCGGCGTGCTCGGTTTCGGCGCGCTGCTGGCGATCGACGGCCGCATCACCCCGGGCATGATGATCGCCGCGTCCATTCTCGTGGGCCGCGCGCTGGCGCCCGTGCAGCAGGTGATCGCCGTGTGGAAATCGTGGGCCAGTACCCGCAGCGCCTACGGCCGCCTGGCCGAGCTGCTGAACGGTAATCCCGAGCGCAGCGCCGGCATGGAACTGCCCAAGCCGGAAGGCATCCTGACGGTCGAAGGCGTCACCGCGGCGCCGCCGGGCGCGGCGCAGGCCGTCGTGCGCGGCCTGTCGTTCGCCATCGCGCCGGGCGACGCGCTCGGCGTGGTCGGTCCGTCCGGCTCCGGCAAGTCGACGCTGGCGCGCCTGCTGGTGGGCGTCTGGCCGGCCGCGGGCGGCAAGGTGCGCCTCGACGGCGCCGACATCTACAGCTGGAACAAGGGCGAACTGGGCCCGAACATCGGCTATCTGCCGCAAGACATCGAACTGTTCGGCGGGACCGTCAGCGACAACATCGCCCGCTTCGGCGAAGTCGATCCGGAAAAAGTGGTCGAGGCCGCCAAGCGTGCGGGCGTGCACGACATGATCCTGCACCTGCCGAAAGGCTACGACACGCCGCTGGGCGACGCCGGCGCCGGCCTGTCCGGCGGCCAGAAGCAGCGCCTGGGCCTGGCCCGCGCCATGTACGGCGATCCGGCGCTGATCGTCCTCGACGAACCGAATTCGAATCTCGACGAGATCGGCGAACAGGCGCTCGTGCAGGCCGTGCTCGACCTGCGCCGGCGCGGCAAGACGATCGTCCTGATCACGCACCGCACCAGCATCATCGGCGCCACCAGCAAGCTGCTCGTGATGCGCGACGGCGTCGGCCAGATGTTCGGCCCGACCGACCAGGTGCTGGCCGCCCTCCAGGAAGCGAACCAGAAGGCGGCGCAACAGCAGGCCGCCGCCCAGCAGCAGGCCGCCCAGCAGGCCGCGCAGGCGCGTGCCCAGGCCATGCAGCAGGCGCCCGCAACGACGGAACAAGGAAGCAAATAATGAAGCTCGTGAAACACAACGATGCGCACAAGGAAGCGGGCAAGCCCGCGGCCACCGAAGTCATCACCCATGACGTCGAGCCGTTGACCGTCAACACCGACGCGCGCGCCTATGCGCGCCTGGGCTGGCTCATCGTCCTGCTCGGCGTCGTCGGTTTCCTGCTGTGGGCCGCGTTCGCGCCGCTCGACAAGGGCGTGCCGATGTCCGGCACGGTCGCGAAGGAATCGAACCGCAAGGCCGTGCAGCACCAGACCGGCGGCACCATCCAGGAAATCCTCGTCAAGGATGGCGACGTCGTGAAGGCGGGACAGGTGCTCGTCCGCATGAACGGCGTCACCGCCAAGGCCGGCTACGACATCACCGAGGCCCAGTACCTCAACGCGCGCGCCACCGAGGCGCGCCTGCTGGCCGAGCAGGCCGGCGCGAAGACCATCCGCTTCCCGGACGAGCTGACGAAGCGCGCCGGCGATCCGCGCGTGGCCGAGACGATGACCCTGCAAACCCAGCTGCTGGCCTCGCGCCAGGCGTCGCTGCAGAGCGAGCTGGGCGGCGTGGACGAGAACATCGCCGGCCTCAAGTTGCAGATCCAGGGCCTGCAGGAAGGCCGCGAGAGCAAGAAGGCCCAGATGGGCTTCCTCAAGGAACAGCTCGCGGGCATGCGCGACCTGGCGAAGGATGGCTACGTCGCCCGCAACCGCCTGCTGGACCTGGAGCGCACCTATGCCCAGCTGCAGGGCGAGATCTCGGAAGACATCGGCAACATCGGCCGCGCCCAGCGCCAGGTGATGGAACTGACCCTGCGCAAGGCGCAGCGCGTGCAGGACTACCAGAAGGAAGTGCGCACCCAGTTGAGCGAGACGCAGAAAGAGGCCGAAGCCCAGGGCGCGCGCATGAGCGCCCAGCAATTCGAACTGTCGAACGTCGACGTCAAGGCGCCGGTCGACGGCACCGTCGTCAACCTCGCCGTGTTCACCAACGGCGGCGTCGTGCCGCCGGGCTTCAAGATGATGGACATCGTGCCGGCCGACGATCCGCTGATCGTCGAAGGCCAGCTGGCCGTCAACCTGGTCGACAAGGTGCACAAGGGCCTGCCGACCGAGCTGATCTTCTCGGCCTTTAATGCCAACCGCACGCCGCGCATCCCGGGCGAGGTCGAGACGGTGTCCGCCGACCGCAGCGTCGACGAGCACACGGGCGTCCCGTACTACAAGGTGCGCGTGAAGGTGACGCCGGAAGGCGCGAAGATGATCGCCGCCCACCACATGGCCATCCGCCCCGGCATGCCGGCGGAACTGTTCGTCAAGACGGGCGAGCGCACGATGATGAGCTACCTGCTCAAGCCGGTCTTCGACCGTGCCCATTCGTCGATGAGCGAGGAATGACGATGGCGCGAGCGATCAGGACGGCCGTGGCCGCGGCCGCACTGCTGGCGCTGGCCGCCGGCAACGCGGGCGCGATCAGCCTGCAACAGGCCTACGAGGCGGCACTGAAGAACGATCCGCAGTACCGCATGCATTACTTCGAGAAGGAATCGGCGAAGGAAAACGAGATCCTCGGGCGGTCGAACCTGCTGCCGCAGGTGTCGGCCAGCTATTCGGCGAACCGCAACGTGGCGGACCTCAACCAGTATTCGTCGCAAGCCCAGATGTGGTTTCCGAGCCACCCGCGCTACATCAGCCGGTCGTCCGCCATCCAGGTGCGCCAGCCGATCCTGAACCTGGACGGCGTCGTGCGCTACCGCCAGGGCAAGGTCCAGGCGAAGCAGGGTGCCCAGCAGTTCGAGGCGGATACGAACGACGTGATCCTGCGCGTCGTCGGCGCCTATGCCGATGCCCTGTTCGCCGAAGACCAGGTGGAGCTCGCGCGCGTGCAGCGCGATATGTACCAGGAGCAGATGAAGGTCAACGCGCGCCTGTTCGAAAAAGGCGAGGGCACCAAGACCGACATGCTCGAGACCAAGGCGCGGTTCGACCTCGCCGAAGCCCAGCTGGTGGAAACGCAGGATAACGCCCAGGCCATGCGCGACACGCTGGCCGGCGTGATCGGCATGGAGCCCGGCACGCTCGACAAGCTCGGGACGAATTTCCACTTCCAGCCGCTGAAGCCCGCGTCGATGGACGAGTGGCGCAGCATCGCGCTCGCGCACAATCCGCAACTGCTGTCCGCACGCCTCGGCGTCGAGAACGCGCGCCTGGAGATCCAGCGCAACAAGGCGGGCCACGCGCCGCGCGTGGATTTCATTGCGGCGTACAGCAAGGACGACTCGGCGTCGCTGCAGACTTACCAGCAGAACTCCGTGAACCGCACGATCGGCGTGCAGGTGAACATCCCGATCTACCAGGGCGGCGCCATCAGCGCGCAGACGCGCCAGGCCGCCGACAACTGGAACCGCGCCCAGTCCGACCTGGACAACCGCACGAACCAGGTGCTGGTCGAACTGCGCAAGGCGTACGACCTCGTGCAGAACAGCGTGGCCAAGGTCACGGCGCTGGAAAAGGCCGTCGCGTCCGGCAAGGAGCTGATGGTCGCCACCGAGCAGAGCATCAAGGGCGGCGTGCGCATCAATCTCGACCTGCTGAATGCCCAGCAACAGTTGTACTCGAGCCAGCGCGATCTCGCCCAGGCGCGCTATTCCTACCTGCTCGGCCTGCTGCGCCTGCGCGCCGCGGCCGGCACGCTCGGTGACAGCGATGTGCGCGAAGTGGCGGCATACTTCCGCTGACACTTTTTCTGCCCTGCATGCACGAGGCCCGCTGCGTTCCGCGCAGCGGGCCTTTTTGTTGGCTATCCGAGAAGTAACAATTACACTCCGTAATGTAAGCAGTTACTTCTCTTAAGAAATACTATCCATGAGGAACTCAGTCTGTTGCGCCTGAGTTCGGTGCGCCTCCCGTCCATCAATTCATGTAGCATGAATTCACAACCGTTACATGGAGGCAGCGATGGCTGACAATGTGAGTGAGATTCAGAAGCTGTACGTGGAATATTTCGGACGTCCCGCGGATCCGGAAGGCTTGAACTTCTGGGTCAGCGCCATGAACCAGGATCCGAACGTGATCACGCAGATCCAGCACGACTTCGCGACGTCGGCTGAATACCAGGCGAATTACGGCGGCAAGAGCAACCACGACGTGGTGGAAGCGGTGTACCACAACATGTTTGGCCGCGAAGGCGATGCGGAAGGCGTGAAATTCTGGACCGACGCCCTCGACAACCACATCCTCAGCATCGAGCACGTGGTCAGCGAGATGGTCAAGGCGGCGCAGACGGCGCACAATGCCGACAGTGTCGTGTTCAACGGCCGCCTCGCCGTCGCCGTCGAGTACACGAACCACCTCGACACTGCGGCCGAGATCTCGGCCTACATGGGACCGAAGGCGTTCGACATCTCGGCGGGCCTGATCGACTCGATCGTCGACCTCGCCAGCGCCGCCATGGCGCGCGACCCGGGCGTCATCGATGCCAATATCGCCCAGATCGTGGGCAGCGCCCAGGGCGTCGAAGCGCCGCATTTCGTGGCTTGAATCGGTGTGGATGGCACGCACTTTGCGCAAGACGCGATCGTGAACCGAAACGTGCCGGCTCCCGCTGCAGTATCGAGCGGGAGTTTTTTATTGCGCGGCCGCGGCGTCCCCGGCGGCGGATTCGACCGTTGCCTTGCCACCCGCGCAATGCGGGCACGATTTGCCGACCACATACTCCGGCGCCAGCTGCTGACGCGGCGTCACGACGGCACGGCACGCGAAGCATTGCACGGTTTCCGTCGGTTCCAGCTTCGGATTGAGGGCGGTACGGTAGTCGAACACGAAGCAGTCGCCCGTGTAGTGGTCGCCGCCCACTTCCTCGAAATACTTCAGGATGCCGCCGTCGAGTTGATAAACGCGGTCGTAGCCGATGTTCTGCATGTGGATCGCGGCTTTTTCGCAACGGATGCCGCCCGTGCAGAACGTCACGACGGTCTTGCCCTTGAGCTCGTCCTTGTGTTTCTCGACGACGTCCGGGAATTCGCTGAACTTGTCGATGCGGTAGTCGAGCGTGTTGTCGAACGTGCCGACGTCGACTTCGAACGCGTTGCGGGTTTCCATCATGACGACCGGGACGCCGTCGTCGTCATGGCCCTGGTCGAGCCAGCGCTTGAGCGTCTTCGGCGCCACGGAGGGCGCGCGGCCCAGTTCCGGCTTGATCAGCGGCATGCGCATCGTGATGATTTCCTTCTTGATGCGAACCAGCATGCGGCGGTGCGACTGTTCGGTCGACACGCTTTCCTTCCACTCCAGGTCGGCCAGGCGGGCGTCGCTGCGCACCCAGGCGAGGTACTGGTCGATCTCCGCGCGCGGGCCGGACACGAACATGTTGATGCCCTCCGGCGTCAGCAGGACGGTGCCCTTCAGGCCCAGCTCGTTGCACTTCGCCTGGTATTGCGGGCGCAATTCTTCGAGGTTGTCGAGGGTGACGAACTTGTAGGCGGCGATATTGACGTGCATGATCGTTAAAGCGGAGGAGCGTGGAATGAAGCCCTCTATTATAAGCCAGCCGCAGTGCCATGCGTGGCGGCAGCACCACAGACAGCATGCTGCCCCGCTTGGCTCGACAGTTAATCTTCATAAAAGTTCGCTGGCGCATATGAGCCGCCGCAAACAGCCGTATTGACGTCTCCCCTTAGGATGGTTTGCATCTTTCATCGAGGGGTGAATCATGACGAAGCCAACGTTGTTCAAGGCCGGTCTCGCGGTGTCCGGCGCCCTCCTGTTCGCGGCGCACGCGGGCGCGCAGGAAGTGATCCCGGTCGAGATGCCGCAGGAAGTCAATATGGTGGGGGCGGGTGCGTTCGGGCTACCGGACTTCCCCGGCTCCGAGGACTACCATCCCGAAGGCGCGGGTTTCCTCCACGCGAACTTCGGCAATGGCATGTGGTTGCGCGTGATCGGGCCCGAGGTCAGGCTGAACGTGCTGCCGTCCAATATGAACCTGCCGGAGACGTTTGCCCAGCTGAAGAGCCTGAGGGCCGGCTTCCTCTACCGGGCACGGCCGACGCGCGACACGGACGTCGACGATGCCGTCGTGCGCCAGATGCGCCGGATCCCGGCCGCGTCCGAGCTCGGCATCTTTGCCAGCTACGACATGCCGATGGCCGGCGACCCGCTGCACAAGATCGTGTTCAGCGGCGACGTCGCGTGGAACACGAACAACCTGTACACGGGCGCCACGGGCAGCATCAAGGCGACGTATTTTTATCCGTTTCCACAAGGCATCGCCGGGCGGCCGGTGCTTGGCTCGGCCGGTTTCAGCCTGTTTTTCGCGAGCGACCATTTCGCGGACCGGTATTTCGGCATCAACGGTGCGGATCTCGCCGCGTTCCCGGAGCGGGGCGGCACGCCGTACCAGGCCGAGGGCGGGCTGATGTCGATCCGGGTCCCGTTCCAGCTGTCGTCGCAGTTCGACCGGCACTGGGGCGTGACCCTGGCCGGGCGCTATGAGCGGCTGCTGGGGGATGCGAAGGACAGCCCCATCGTGGACCGGCGCGGGAGTTCGAACCAGTGGGTGTTCGGCGGGGCCATCAATTACGCGTTCTGAGATCTTGTCAAGACCGTCACCGTGCCTGGATGCAACCCTCCGATTCGGCCGTCCGAGGTAAAATGACAGGATGACTTCCCCGATCTTCACCCACCTCCGCGTCCATACCGAATACTCGATCGTCGACGGCCTCGTCCGTATTGACGACCTCGTGGCTGCCGCCGTCAAGGACCAGCAGCCGGCGGTGGGTGTCACCGACCTGGCCAACGCCTTCTGCCTCGTGCGCTTCTATAAAGCGGCGCGCGGCAAGGGCGTCAAGCCGATCGTCGGGGTCGATGCGTGGATCACGAACGACGAAAACCGCGACAAGCCGTTCCGCCTGCTCATCCTGTGCAAGAACAAGACGGGCTATCTGCAGCTGTGCGAGCTGGTGTCCAAGGCGTGGCTGACGAACCAGTACAAGGGCCGGGCCGAGATCCGCGTCGAGTGGCTGGAAGCGCTCGCGACGTCGGTCTCCACGCTGGAGCCGGACGTGCCGCAATCGAACGGCCTGATCGTCCTGTCGGGCGCGCAGTTCGGCGACATCGGCCAGGCCATCGACAACGGCGACCTGGACAAGGCCGAGGCCTGCGCGCGCCGCTGGGCGCAGATCTTCCCGGGGCACTTCTACGTCGAGATCCAGCGCGCCGGCCAGCCGAACCAGGAACAGCAGGTGCGCCATTCGGTGGCGCTGGCGAACCGGCTCGGGCTGCCCGTCGTCGCGACGCACCCGGTGCAATTCATCAGCAAGGACGAGTTCATCGCCCACGAAGCGCGCGTCTGTATCGCCGAGGGCGAGATGCTGGCCAACGCCAAGCGCGTGCGCCGCTTCAATGAAGGCATGTGCTTCAAGTCGCAGGCCGAGATGGCGGAACTGTTCAAGGATCTGCCGGGTGCCTTGGCCAACTCCGTGGAGATCGCCAAGCGCTGCAACGTCACGCTGACGCTCGGGAAGCCGCAGTTGCCGAACTTCCCGACGCCGGGCATGACGATCGACGAATTCCTTGTCGCGGAAACGAAGAAGGGCCTGGAAGCGCGCCTCGTCGAGCTGTACCCGGATCCTGTGCAGCGCGAGAAGGAGCGCCCGCGCTACGAAGCGCGCCTGGAGTTCGAGAACAACACCATCATCAAGATGAAGTTCCCGGGCTACTTCCTCATCGTGGCGGAGTTCATCCAGTGGGGCAAGAACAACGGCGTGCCGATCGGTCCGGGCCGCGGTTCCGGTGCGGGTTCGCTCGTCGCGTACGCGCTCAAGATCACCGACCTCGATCCGCTGAAATACAACCTGCTGTTCGAACGTTTCCTGAACCCGGAACGCGTCTCGATGCCCGACTTCGACATCGACTTCTGCCAGGAAAAGCGGGAACTCGTCATCCAGCACGTGAAGGACCTGTACGGCCGCGACGCCGTGTCGCAGATCGCCACGTTCGGTACGATGGCGGCGAAGGGCGCGATCCGCGACGTGGGCCGCGTGCTCGACTTCGGCTATAACTTCTGCGACGGCATCTCGAAGCTGATCCCGTTCAAGCCGGGCAAGCAGGTGTCCATCGCCGAGGCGATCGAAGAAGAACCGATGCTGAAGGAGCGCCTCGAGAACGAAGAAGAAGTGAAGCAGCTGCTCGATCTCGCGCAGCAGGTCGAAGGCATCACCCGCAACATCGGCATGCACGCGGGCGGCGTGCTGATCGCCCCCGGCAAGCTGACGGACTTCTGCCCGCTGTACACGCAGGGCGGCGATGCCGGCGTCGTGTCGCAGTACGACAAGGACGACGTGGAGGCGGCCGGCCTCGTGAAGTTCGACTTCCTGGGCCTGACCACCTTGACGATCCTCGACCGCGCCGTCAACTACATCCGCTCGCTCGATCCTGCCGACAAGGATTTCGAGCTGTCCAAGCTGCCGCTGACCGACCGGCCGACCTACAAGCTGCTGACCGACGCGAAGACCGTCGCCGTATTCCAGCTTGAAAGCCGCGGCATGCAGGGCATGCTGAAGGATGCGCGTCCCGACCGCTTCGAGGACATCATCGCGCTCGTGGCGCTGTACCGTCCGGGCCCGATGGACCTGATCCCGGACTTCTGCAAACGGAAACACGGCGAAAAGTTCGATTACCCGGACCCGCGCACGGAGTCGATCCTGTCTGAGACCTACGGCATCATGGTCTACCAGGAGCAGGTAATGCAGATGGCGCAGATCGTCGGCGGCTACTCGCTGGGCGGCGCGGACATGCTGCGCCGCGCGATGGGCAAGAAGAAGGCCGAGGAAATGGCCGAGCACCGCGCGATCTTCCGCGCCGGCGCCGCGAAGGACGGCCTGACGACGGAAAAGGCCGACGAGATCTTCGACCTGATGGAGAAGTTCGCGGGCTACGGCTTCAACAAGTCGCACGCGGCCGCGTACGCGCTGCTGTCGTATCACACGGCGTACCTGAAGGTCCACCACACCGCCGCGTTCATGGCAGCCAACATGTCGCTCGCGATGGAAGACACGGACAAGATCAAGATCCTCGTCGAGGACTCGATCGACATGTGCGGCCTGACGATCCTGCCGCCGGACGTCAACGAATCGCAGTTCCGCTTCACGCCGGAAGGCCCGCCGCCGTCCGTCACGGGCAAGCCGGTGAAAAACATCCGCTATGGCCTGGGCGGCGTGAAGGGCGCGGGGCAGGGCGCGATCGAGGCGATCATCGCGGCACGCGAATCGGGCGGCAGGTTCAAGGACCTGTTCGACTTCTGCAAGCGCGTCGACCGCAAGCAGATCAACCGCCGCACGATCGAATCGCTGATCCGTGCGGGCGCGATGGACTGCTTCGGCATCGACCGCGCGGTGCTGCTGGCATCGGTCGCCTTCGCGATGGAAGCGGCGGGACAGGCCGCCGCCGCCGCCAACCAGGTCAGCCTGTTCGGCGGCGACGATTCCGACCTCGTCGCGCCGCCCGACTACGTGAAGGCGACGCCGTGGACGGACCGCCAGAAGCTGGCCGAGGAAAAGACCGCGCTGGGCTACTACCTGTCCGGTCACATGTTCGATTCGTACGCGCAGGAAGTGCGCCGGTTCGCCAAGACCAAGCTGAAGGACCTGGAACCGTCGCGCGACCCGCGCATGCTGTGCGGCGTGATCACGGGCGTGCGTACGCAGCTCACGCAGCGCGGCAAGATCCTCATCGTGTCGCTGGACGACAAGTCCGGCGTCGTCGAGGTCACCATCTACAACGAGCTGTTCGAGCAGCACAAGAACATCTTCCGCGAGGACGAGTTCCTGCTCGTCGTGGGTAAAGTGTCGGAAGACCGCTTCAACGGCGGCCTGCGCATTACGGCCGAGAAGGTGTTCGACATCGCGACCGCGCGCATCCAGTACGGCCACAAGCTGGAGATGGACGTGGCCTGCACGATCGCGCCGGCGAAGCTGGCCGAGATCCTGCAGCCTTACCGCCACGAGAACGGGCTGCCGGTCAGCCTGCGCGTGACGCCGCAGGGCATCCCGTGCACCCTGCAGCTGGGCGACGCCTGGCGCGTGGCGCCGTCGGACGAACTGAAATACGCGCTCGAGCTGCACCTCGGCGCGAAGGAAGTGGCGGTCGAGTACTGAGGCCGTCATGCTTTTCGGAGGATGACGATGCCGGCCTGGTGCCTGGAAAACAGCACCGTGCACGCGCCCACGAGCGCGCGCCGGTACGGCGCGATGTAGAGATACTGGGCGTGCGGATGCACGGACCAGCCCGTGAAGCCAGCCTTTTTCGCGCCGAATTCCTGCATGATGGCCGCCGAGCGCCGCTCGTGGCCCAGCCCCGGTTCCGACGTGATGCAGATGCCGCCGGGCTTCAGCGCGCGGGTCCAGCCTGTGCCGCAGCCCATGTCCAGCAGGCGGCCGCCTTCCGGCATCAGGCCCATCATGGCGCCGAGTTACTCGCCCTGGGTCGCCAGGTGCAGTCGTGAAATCGGAAAAGTCGCTGTTCTAATGGATGCCTTGTCGAAGCCACGTGTGCATATGGCAAGTTAATTTGCTAACAGGTGTTGCGCCGCCGCCGCGTCCGACTAAAAGTGACCGCTAACATTCATTACCGTTTTAACTGAGCCATTGTGTTTGAGTGTGGTCATTGGTAAATATTGATCTACGGATATTTTCCGTGTTTACCGCGTCAGGAGACGGCGCCGATCAATATGAAAATTACATTTCGTCGTAAGCTCTTCCTCCCCTTATTACTTAGCTGGGTTTGTCTTCTTGCCGTGTTCACGGTGAACGCGCTGCAAAGCCGCGCATTGCGCCTCGAGGAGCGCAAGATCCAGTTATCGAACGCCAGCGAGATCGCCGCGTCCATCGCCAAGGAGTACGCGGCCCTCGCCGCCGCCGGCAAATTGTCCCTCGACGATGCGAAACAGCAGGCGCTGGCCCGGACCCGGGCGCTGCGCTTCGGCGCCAACGGCTACTTCACGGTCTACGACGACAAGTCCGTGCTGATGCATCCGATCAAGCCGGAACTAATCGGTTCCCCGCTCGGCAAGGTCGTCGACTCGAACGGCCATAACCCTTATTCGGACGGCATGGCCGCGGCGCAGGCGAACGGCGCGGGTTTCATCGAATACTTGTGGGCCAAGCCGGGCTCGGACAAGCCGGTACCCAAGCTCACCCATGTCCAGGCGTATCGGCCCTGGGGTTGGTATTTCATGAACGGCCTGTACATCGACGACCTCGATCACGCCTTCTATGCCCAGCTGGCTGGCGCAGCCGCCTGGCTGGCCGTGATCGGCGCGCTGCTCACGGGCCTCGTCTGGATGATCGTGCGCAGCGTCGAGCGTTCGATCGGCGGCGATCCGGAAGACGCTGTCGCGGTGGCGCAGCGTATCGCGGCCGGCGACCTCGGCATGGATGTACCCGTGCGGCCCGGTGCCGAGGCGAGCCTGATGGCCGCCATGAAACGCATGCGCGACGCGCTGGCCGGCATCGTCGCCGACGTGCGCTCGGGCACGGACCTGATCGCCACGGCATCGCGCGAGATCGCCAGCGGCAACCTGGATCTGTCGAGCCGCACGGAAGAACAGGCCAGCTCGCTCGAAGAGACGGCCGCGTCGATGGAAGAATTGACGTCGACCGTGAAGAACAGCGCCGAGAACGCGCGCGAAGCGAGCCGGCTGGCCGATTCCGCCGCCGAAGTGGCGGGCCGCGGCGGCGTCGTCGTCGCGCGCGTGGTCGATACGATGGCGTCGATCAACGCGTCGTCCAGCAAGATCGTCGACATCATCGGTGTCATCGACGGCATCGCGTTCCAGACGAATATCCTCGCGCTGAATGCCGCGGTCGAGGCGGCTAGAGCCGGCGAGCAGGGCCGGGGCTTTGCCGTCGTGGCGAGCGAAGTGCGCAACCTGGCCCAGCGTTCCGCCACGGCCGCCAGGGAAATCAAGGCCCTGATCGGCGATTCCGTCGCGCGCGTGGACGACGGTGCGAAGCTCGTGGAGGAAGCGGGCGCGACGATGCAGGAGATCGTCGCGAGCGTGAACAAGGTCAGCACGATGATCGGTGCAATCAGCAGCGCCACGCAGGAGCAGGGCGAGGGCATCGAGCACATCAACCGGGCCATCGCCCAGATGGACCAGGTGACCCAGCAGAACGCCTCGCTCGTCGAGGAAGCGGCGGCCGCGTCGGAAGCGATGCAGGAGCAGGCCGCGAAGCTGGCCCAGGTGGTCAGCGTGTTCCGCGTGGACGCGGCGCCGGTGGAGACCCGCTTGGCCGCTACGGCGCCGGCTGCGCGTGCTCGCGCAACCCGATCGTTGCCTGCGTAACCTTGTTGGCAGCGCGTTCGAGGACGACCTTGCGGTTGCTGGTCTCCTGGTCGCGCTGCGCCTCGCGGTGCCACAGGTGGAATACCTCGGTGGCAAAGGCGCCGTCCTTGCGGCGCACGCCCGCGTGGAACAGCCGCACGACGAGGTCGGAATCTTCATGGCCCCAGCCCGTGAAGCTCTCGTCGAAGCCGTTCACCTTCTCCAGGTCGCTGCGCCAGGCCCCCAGGTTGCAGCTCTTGATACGCCGCCAGGTGAATTTGCGCGACGTGCGGCCCAGGTCGGGCCAGCGCAGCCCCAGCGGCTGCAGCGTCTTGTTCAGGTCGCCCCGCAGCCGCCATCCCAGCCGGGTCAGCGGCGCCGTGGCGCCTACATCGATCCCGTCGTCCAGCACCCGGCGCGTCAGCGCCTCCGACATCAGGATGCGGCTGCCCGACACGAGGCACCCGGGCTCGGCCAGCATTCGATGGCGCGCGATGAAATCGCGTTGGGGGATACAGTCGCCGTCCAGGAAGATGATGTAGTCGCCCGTCGCGGCCAGGGTGCCGCGGTTGCGCGCCATCGCGGCGCGAAAACCCTGGTCGGGTTGCCAGACGTGGCGCAGAAGCACCGGTGACGCCGCCGCCAGCCGCTCCACGCAGGCACGCGTGTTGGCAGTCGAGCCATCATCAGCGATAATGATTTCGAAATTCTTGTCGTTCTGCATAAAACATGCCCGCACCACCGCCTCCAGCGCGTCTGGCCGGTTATAGGTGGTGATCACGACCGAGATTGTCTGTGCGTGAAGCATAAGGTCCAGTGTACACTCCCATATTTTGGGCACGTCGCTAAACCTCGACGGTTTTACGAGGTGCCATCAGGGGCAAGAGTATCCCACAAGAACATCGATGAACAGCAATCCGACGAACACGAGGGAGCCGATGCGGGTCTGGATCGGCACCCTGGCCTTCCTGTTACCCTTTTTGAGCCTCGTCACCTCGTTCGGTGTGAATCTTGCGAGTTTCCTGTTCCTGGCCAGCGCTTTGATATTCTTCAAACCGAGCCGGGATGCGCTCGTGCGCCACTGGCCGCAGGTACGCTGGGTCGTGCTAGCCTTCCTGCTGCACTTCCTGTTCGTGCTCGCCTGCGCGCTGCTGCGCGGCGAACGGCTCAGCGTGCAGGAAAAGCCGCTGCGCATGCTCCTGTCGGTGAGCGCGCTGGTCCTCGTCGTGGCCATGCGCGCGCCGCGCCGGGCGCTGTGGTGGGGCGCGAGCGCAGGC
>NZ_JBKYMO010000052.1:0-19640 GCF_047302915.1 Massilia sp. CT11-108
CGCGAGGGCCGCGTCGAGCAGGGCTTCCAGCAGCCGGTCGCGCGGGCCGCCGAGGCTCATGTTGATGACGCGCGCATCGCTCATCAGCGCAAAATTGATCGCCTTGCCCAGCGTGAAGCTGTTGCAGCGGGCGGGCGGCCCGGCCGTCTCCCAGCACGCGCGCAGGGCCAGCAGTTTGGCACCCGGCGCGATGCCGGCGATGCCCAGGCCATTGCCTTCGCGCGCGGCGATGATGCCGGCGACGGCCGTGCCGTGCGCTTCCGCGCCGTCCGGATACGCATCGACGAAGTTGCGGCGCAGTTTGATCTGGCCGTCGAGGTCGGGATGGTTCGCATCGACGCCGCTGTCGATGACGGCCACCGTCACGCCGCGACCCGTGCTGGCGCGGTGCAGCGCGGGCAGCTGCCAGGCGCGCGTGGCCGGCTGCACGGGCAGCAGCGGGTCGCCGTCGGCCAGGCCGTGGTAGTCCTGGATCGCCTGGGCCCACGCGACGCGCGGGTCGTGCGCGAGCGTGTCGAGCAGGCGGTCGACGGGGCCCGTGCCGGTGTCCTCCATCAGGAAGCAGTCGCTGCCGGGTGCGCGCTTCGGGCTGGTGTCCGGCTCGTCGTACGCGTCGGCCCACGTGGCGGGGCTCGCGGCACTCGTGCTGGAACTGCGTCCCGGGACGACGCCCGCCAGGCTGCGGGCCGACCTCGACGGCGGCGCACGCGTCCTGCCCGCCGCGCTGGCCTCCGGCGCCGGACAAGCTGGTAGCATAGACGCCTGCGCCGCCGTTACGCGCGCCGCCGGAGCCTGTTTCTGCCTATGCCCATCGACGACCACGACCGCCAGCCTTCCTTCCCCGCGCCCGCCGCACTGAAACCCGTCGCGGGCGCGTTCGCATTCCTCCTCGTCGCGCTCACGGCACCTGGCGCAGTGGCCCAGACCAGTGCCGACCTCTCCGTCGTATCCGAATACGCGATACGCGGCGTCTCGCAGGGCCGCAATCCCGCCGTGCAGCTGCGCGTGGACCACGACTTCGACGGCGGCTGGTATGCCGGCACCTTCGCGTCGCCCATCGAGCTGTACGGCCGCGGCCAGGGCCTGCTGATCGTCTACGGCGGGCGGGCGCTGCCGCTGACGACGCGGCTGTCGTGGGACGCCGGCGTCACGCGCACGATCTATCTGCGCAACCACGAAGTCGACTACCACGAGTTCTACGCCGGCCTGACGTACGACCGCGTCAACGCGAGAGTCTCGTATTCGCCGGCGTATTACGGCGGAGGCCGCACGGTGTACCTCGACCTGAACGGCGGCATCCCGCTGGGCGAGCGCGCGGCGCTGGCCCTGCATGCGGGGCTGCTGCATCCGCTCGATACCGATTACCGCTGGAGCGACCGGGACCGCGCGGACCTGCGCGCCACGCTCGCGTACGACACGGGCGACTGGCGGCTGCAGGCCGGCGTGCAGACCCTCGTGCACAGCGGCGGCACCGGCCTCCCGCGCGCCCGCGCCCTGTTCGCCGGCGCCAGCCTGCGCTTTTGAAAGTACCCGCGATTCGATTGAACCTTGCGCGGGGATGAGGGCATTAACGTCGTCCCCTTCCCATGAGGTGCAATCATGAACCTGCAATCGAATCCGGCCGTGCGCCTCCTGTGCGGCATCGTCCTCGGCGCCGCCGTGGCGGCCTGCGGCGGCGGTGGCGACGACCATCCGATGACGCCGCCCGTCACCATGCCGCCGGCGATCACGAGCGTCTTCACCACCACGGCCCTCGTCACCGACCAGTCCAGCGGCGCGGCCCACACCGACACCCACCTCGTCAACGCGTGGGGCCTCGCATTCAACCCGACGGCCTTCGTCTGGGTCGCCAACAACGGCACGGCGACGTCGACGCTGTACGACGGCAACGGCGTGCCGCAGACGCTCGTCGTCGCGGTCCCGGCGGGCGTCACCGGCATCGTGTACAACGGCAGCCAGGACTTCAAGGTCACGCAGAACGGCGTGACGGGTGCCAGCCCCTTCATCTTCGTGGGCGAGACGGGCACCGTGTCGGGCTGGTCGCCGGCAGTGAATCGCACGAACGCCGTGACGGCCGCCGACACGGGCGGCAGCGCCGTCTACAAGGGTCTCGCCATCGGCGCGTTCTCGGGCGCGAACTACCTGTACGCGGCCGATTTCCGCAACAACCGCATCGACGTCTACAACGCCAGCTTCCAGAAAGCCACGCTGCCGGGCGGCTTCACCGATCCGAACCTGCCGGCCGGCTATGGGCCGTTCGGCATCCAGGCCATCGGCGACCGCATCTACGTGGCGTATGCGCAGCGCGAGACGGCCGGCAACGACGAGGTCAAGGGCGCGGGACTGGGCGTCGTCGACGTGTACGACATGGGCGGCGTCTTCCTGCACCGGCTGGCGGCGGGCGGTGCGCTGAATGCACCGTGGGGCATGGCGCTGGCGCCGGCCAACTTCGGGGACTTCAGCAATGCGGTGCTCGTCGCGAACTTCGGCGACGGCAAGATCAACGCCTACAACCCGTCCAACGGCGCGTTCATCGGCACGTTGTCGAAGGCCGACCGCACGCCGATCGTCATCGACGGCCTGTGGGGCATCGCGTTCGGCAACGGCGTGCAGAACCAGCCGACGAACACGCTGTTCTACACGGCGGGGCCCGCCGACGAGTCGCACGGCATCTACGGGCGGATCGACATGCAGTAAGCGTCAAAGGAACGACGCGAACATGGCGATCGTCGCCGCCGCCATCACGCCCGTGCACAGCCAGCCCATGGCGCGCAGGCGCGGCGCGATCGTCAGGTCGCCCATGATGCGCGGGCTCGACGCCACCAGCATCATGATCGCCATCACGGGCACGGCGATGACGCCGTTCAGCACCGCGCTCCAGTACAGCGCCTTGATCGGGTCGATCGGCATGAAGTTGATGCCGACGCCGGCCAGCGTGGCGACGATGATGATGCCGTAGAACTTGCGCGCGGCCGAAAACTCCGCGCCCAGGCTGCTCTTCCAGTGGAACGTGCCGGCCATCGCATACGCGGCGGAACCGGCCAGCACGGGGATCGCGAGCAGGCCCGTGCCGACGATGCCGAGCGCGAACAGGACGAACGCGAGTTCGCCCGCGACGGGTTTCAGCGCCGACGCGGCCTGCGCCGACGACTGGATGTCGTGCACGCCCTGCGCGTGCAGGGTGGCGGCGGTGGTGAGCATGATGAAGAACGCGACGCCGTTCGACACGGCCATGCCGACCAGCGTGTCGAAGCGGATGCGGCGGAACTGGCCCCTGGCCTGGTCGGGTGCGCGCCGCAGCGGTTCTGCGTCGTCGTCCGCGCGCAGTTCCTCCACCTCCTGCGACGCCTGCCAGAAGAACAGGTAGGGACTGATCGTCGTGCCGAACACGGCGACGATCGTCGTCAGGTAGTCCTTGTTCCATGCGATGCTCGGCCACACGGTGGTCTCGAGCACCACGCCCCATGGCACGTGGACGACGAACACGGTGCCCACGTACGCGAGCAGCACGAGCGTGAGCCACTTGAGCAGGTTCACGTAGCGCTGGTAAGGGATGAACACCTGCAGCAGCACGGACAGCACGCCGAAGCCGACGGCATACCACAGCGGCCGGCCGGGCGCGACGAGCGACATCGCCTCGCCCATCGCCGCCACGTCGGCCGCGATGTTGATGACGTTCGCGACGAGCAGCAGCCCGACGATGCCCCACACGACCCGGCGCGGCGCATAGCGCTGCAAATTGGTGGCGAGCCCGCGCCCCGTCACGCGGCCGATGTTGGCGCTGATGACCTGGATGGCGGCCATCAGCGGATACGTCAGCAGCAGGGTCCACAGCAGGTTGAACCCGAACTGGGCGCCGGCCTGCGAATACGTGGCGATGCCGCTCGGGTCGTCGTCGGCCGCGCCGGTGATCAGGCCCGGACCCAGCTTCGACAGCCAGGTCGAGGCTTCCGGCGACGGCGGTGCGATGGTGGTTTCATCGGATTTCATGAAACCCATCATGCACCCATGTGGGGCGGGAATATGTACGGTTGCGCACACTGTGCACGAACCGTAATACTCAGGTCATTTTTCGGCCGCGATCCACTTCTCCACCTGCGCCTGCAGGATCGGCAACGGCAGCGTCCCATCCCCCAGCACCACCTCGTGGAATTTCGCGAAGGTGAACTTCGGCCCCAGCGCCTTCTGCGCCCGCGCGCGCAGGTCGAGGATCTTCAGCGCGCCCACCTTGTACGCCAGCGCCTGGCCCGGCCACACCATGTAGCGCTCGACCTGGTTCGCCGCGCGCGCCTCGCTGTAGCCCAGGTTGTCCATCATGTACTTGACCGCCCGCTCGCGCGACCAGCCCTGCGCATGCATGCCCGTGTCGACGACGA
This sequence comes from Massilia sp. CT11-108, assembly GCF_047302915.1. Classification (NCBI taxonomy): domain Bacteria; kingdom Pseudomonadati; phylum Pseudomonadota; class Betaproteobacteria; order Burkholderiales; family Oxalobacteraceae; genus Massilia; species Massilia sp. CT11-108. The sequence continues at coordinate 4,377 of NZ_JBKYMO010000052.1, forward strand.
GGCGCACGGCGCGCAGCAGCTCGTCGTTCAGGTGGCCGTAATACGCGGACGGATCGTCGTACAGGCCGAAGTCGCGGCCCAGCGTCTCGCAGTACAGCGCCCAGCCTTCCGTGTACGCGGCGGCGCTCGGGTGCTCGGTGAAGAACTTGCGGAAGTCCGGCAGCGGCAATTCCTTCAGCAGCGCCGCGTGCAGGTGGTGGCCCGGCACGCCCTCGTGCAGGAGGAGGCTCGTCATGCCGACCGTGCTGTACTCCTTCGGGTCGTTGACGACGGCCCAGAACACGCCGGGATGCGAACCGTCGGCGGCGACGGGCGTGTAGTGGTCGGACGCCGTGGCGCGCGTCAGTTCCGGTTCCAGCTGGATGTCCAGCTTCGCCTTCGGCAGCAGGCTGAAATACTGCGGCAGCTTCGCTTCGACGACGCCGTAGATGGCACGGTAGCGCTCCAGCACCTCCTGGTCGGTCTTGAACGGCTTGAAGCGCGGCTGCGCGGCCACCCATTGCGGGAACGTGTTCAGCGGGCCGTCGTAGCCCAGCTTCGGCGCCAGGGTCGCCATCTGCTGCTGGATGCGCGCCACTTCCTTCTCGCCCAGCGCGTGGATCTCGGCCGGCGTCAGGTCGAGGTTCGTGTTGTTGCGGATGCGGGCCTGGTACCACGCGGCGCCATCCGGCAGCGCGCCATAGCCGGCCGTCGTGCGGCCCGCGGGCAGGTAGTCCTTCTCGAGGTACGTATTCAGGCGCGCGAGCGCGGCGTCGATCTTTTGCGCGGCCTGGCGGTAGCCGGCCGTGAGCGATTTTTTATCGGCGTCGGAGAAGCCGGCCGGCAGGTTCCTGATGGGCGTGTAGAAGATGCTCGCTTCCGCGTCGCTCGCGGCCAGCTGGCGGAACTGCGGCAGCATCTTGGCCGTGATCGCCTTCGGCTGCACGACGCCCTTTTTCACGCCCTCTTTCATGTTGGCGATGGCCTGGTCGATCCATGCCGGCAGTTGCTCCAGGCGCGACAGGTACGCGCGGTACTGGGCCGGCGTCGCCAGCGGCTGCGAGCCCGTGCCGCTCGCGTAATTGGCCAGGTTGCTCGGGATGTTGTCGAAGTGGTTCAGCGGCAGCAGGTGCTCGGGAAAACGCGCGAGGTCGAGCTGGGCGCGGATCTCGAAGGCGAGGATGTCGTAGTTCAGGCGCGCCTTCTCCGACAGGTGCGCCTTGTCGACCTTCTGCAGGTCGTCCAGCAGCCTGTGATTCTGCGACATATAGCGGGCGCGCACCTTCGGGTCGATCGCCATGCCGATCTGGTCGTCGTAGCGGCTGTCGCCGTTCGCGGTCGCGTACAGCAGCGGGTCGAACCGGGCGCGCGCATCGTAGAACCTCGCAGCGATGCGGTCGACCTGGCGTTCGGCCGACGACGCGGATACGGTAGTTGCGGCAGCCTGGGCGGACAGGATGGGTGCGCCGGCCGACAGCAAAGCCGCGAGGATGGCGGCATTGAGAGTGCGGTTCATGGGTCTCCTTTGTGAGGTTGTTGCTTGACAGCATACTACGATTGCCGGATCGACCACACCTCCCCATTTTGGCGCAAATACGCACCGCAACGGTGCTTGTGCACGCTTGCGGGGCAACCCATCCGGCATGCCCACTGGGAGTGCGCCTCTTCACCAAATTGGAACGTTTATTGCTATCCAGAAGTGCAATCAGACCAACTTGCACTTTTTTGGAGTACGCATGGATGCATTCAAAAGCGGAGCGGACGCGCTCTTCATCTTGCTCGGCGGGATCATGATCCTGGCGATGCACGCCGGCTTCGCCTTCCTGGAACTGGGCACGGTACGCCGCAAGAACCAGGTCAACGCCCTGGTAAAAATCCTGATCGACTTCGCCGTTTCCACCATCGCCTACTTCTTCGTCGGCTATGGCATCGCCTACGGCATCCACTTCATGGGCGCCACCAGCACCCTCGTCGCCAAGAACGGCTACGAGCTGGTGAAGTTCTTCTTCCTGCTGACGTTCGCCGCCGCGATCCCCGCCATCATCTCGGGCGGCATCGCCGAACGTGCCAAGTTCCATCCGCAGATGGCCGCGACCGCCCTGCTCGTGGGCCTCGTCTATCCGCTGTTCGAAGGCATCGCCTGGAACAACCGCTTCGGCATCCAGGACTGGCTGACGGCCACCTTCGGCGCGGCGTTCCACGACTTCGCCGGTTCCGTCGTCGTGCACGCCGTCGGCGGCTGGGCCGCGCTGCCGGCCGTGCTGCTGCTGGGCGCGCGCCGCGGCCGCTATACCAAGGATGGCCGCATCTCGGCGCACCCGCCGTCGAACATCCCGTTCCTCGCGCTGGGCGCGTGGATCCTCACCGTCGGCTGGTTCGGCTTCAACGTGATGAGCGCGCAGACGCTGGACAAGATGAACGGCCTCGTCGCCGTCAACTCGCTGATGGCCCTCACGGGCGGCACCCTGACCGCCTTCGTGCTGGGCAAGAACGACCCGGGCTTCGTCTACAACGGCCCGCTGGCCGGCCTCGTCGCCGTGTGCGCGGGCTCGGACCTGATGCATCCGATGGGCGCCCTGGTGACAGGCGCGATCGCGGGCGCGATCTTCGTCGTGATGTTCACCCTGGCGCAGAACCGCTGGAAGATCGACGACGTGCTTGGCGTGTGGCCCCTGCACGGCCTGTGCGGCGCGTGGGGCGGCATCGCGGCCGGCATCTTCGGCAGCCAGGCGCTGGGAGGGCTCGGCGGCGTGTCGCTCGCGTCGCAGATCGTCGGCACCCTGCTGGGCGTCGCCATCGCCGGCATCGGCGGCATCATCGTCTACGGGTTGTTGAAGGCGACCGTCGGGCTGCGCCTGGACGCCGAACAGGAATTCGACGGCGCCGACCTGGCCATCCACCGCATCAGCGCCACGCCGGAACGCGAAACCACGTTCCAGTAAGCGCGCCAAATAAGGTCACGCTTCGCGCGCGGTGGCGACGAGGCGCCGGATCGCGGCCGCCAGCGCCGCCGGCTCCACGGGCTTGGCGAGATAGTCGGTAAAACCGGCCTGCAGCGCCTTGGCGCGGTCGTCCTGGCGGGTGAAGGCCGTCAACGCGATGGCGGGAACGTCCGCCGTGGCCGCGCGCCGGCGGATGCGCCGCATCAGTTCGAAGCCGTCGACTTCGGGCATGCCGACGTCGCTGACGATCACGTCCGGCACCTCGCGCTCCAGCAGGGCCAGCGCGGCGCTGGCGCCCGGCGCCGTCATCGTGGCGGCGCCGCTGTACGACAGGATCTGTTCCAGCACGTCGAGCGTATCCGGCGCGTCGTCGATGACGAGCACCCGCACGCCGGACAGGTCGGCCAGGTCGTCCGCGCCCGTCAGCGCCATCGAAAGCACGCCCGTTCCCGGCACCGTGACGGCGCTCGGGCGCGCCAGCGGCAGGCGCACCGTGAACGTGGTGCCCGTGTGCACGCCGGCGCTGTCCACGGCGATCGTCCCGCCGTGCAGTTCGACGAGCTGCCGCGCGATCGACAACCCCAATCCCAGGCCGCCGTGCTGGCGCGAGATCGACGCATCCTGCTGGCGGAAGCGGTCGAACACGTACGGGAGGAAGTCCGGCGCGATGCCGATGCCCGAATCGATCACGCGGATCACGGCGTCGTTGCCGTCGCGCCCCAGCAGCACCTGCACGCTGCCGCCCGTTGGCGTGAACTTGACCGCGTTCGCCAGCAGATTCCACAGCACCTGCTGCAGCCGGCCCGGATCGGCGCGCACTTCGAGCGGCAACATGCCCGGCTCGCGTCCCAGGTCGGCGCGCAGGGCGATCATCTTGGCCGCGGCGGCCGGGTGCACGGTGCCCAGCGCCGCCTCGATGATGCGGGACGGGTCGACCGTCTGCACGTCCAGGCGCACGGTGCCGGAAATGATGCGGCTCATGTCGAGCAGGTCGTCGATCAGCTTGCCCTGGGCGCGCGCGTTGCGCTCGATCGTCTCCAGGGCCCGTATCATGGTCGCCTCGTCCTTCACGCCCCGCTGCAGCATGCCGGCCCAGCCGAGGATCGCGTTCAGCGGCGTGCGCAGCTCGTGCGACAGGGTGGCGAGGAATTCGTCCTTCAATGCGGACAGGCGTTCGGCTTCGTCGCGCGCGACGCGCTCGCGTTCCAGCAGGTGCTGGCGCTCGGCCGCCGTCGCCTGCGACATGGCGAGGATGCGCGCGTTCGCTTCCAGCCGCGCGTCGAACACGGACGCGATGAGGGCCAGGCCCAGCACGCAGAACGTGGCCAGCACGACGAGCGTGGCGAGGCTGTCGCGATGCACGCCGACGCGCGCGGCCATGCACACGCTGTCGGCCGGGAAGTTCGCGGCCGCCATGCCCGTGTAATGCATGCCGACGATGGCGCAGCCCATCACGACGGCGGCGCCGATGCGCGGCACCCACACGTCCGGCGTGCTGCGGCGCAGCCGGAACGCGATCCACAGCGCCAGCGCCGACGCGCCCACGGCGATCAGCACCGAGAGCGCGAACAACAGCGGGTCGTACACGATCCCGGGCTGCATGCGCATGGCGGCCATGCCCGTGTAATGCATCGCATTGATACCGACGCCCATGATGACGGCACTGACGCCCAGGCGCACCGGGCCCAGGTTCGCGCGGCTCACCTGCCACAGCGCGAGGCCGGACGCGGCTATCGGCAGCACCAGCGAGAAGAGGGTGATGGGGATGTCATAGGCGACCGGGATCGGGAGGCGGAACGCCAGCATCCCGACGAAGTGCATGGCCCAGATCCCGGATCCCATCGCGATCGCGCCGCCCAGCATCCAGGCGAATTTCGTCCGCCCGGTCGCTTCCGCCACCCTGCCCGCGAGGCTGAGGGCGGAATACGACGCGACGATCGCGACGAGGATCGAAATCAGGACGAGCGGGGTTTCATAGTATCCGGTCAGCATCGTCGGTCAGACGCGTGCCGCCCGGCGGGCGGCTTCGGACCACAGTATGCTACCGGCGCGTGCGATCGGCCAGAATAGTAACAAGAAATTGCACTTTGTTACTTTTGAGCAACAAGCTCGCCGGCCTCGGACGTGGAAACGATGCCGGCCCGTTCCAGCATCGCGTGCAGCAGCACGTTGCAGCCGGCTTCCAGGTGGCCGGGCTGGGCATCCTCGATCTCGTTGTGGCTGATGCCGTCCCTGCACGGCACGAAGATCATGCCGGCGGGCGCCAGCCGCGCGACGTAGATCGCGTCGTGGCCGGCGCCGGACACCACGTCCATCGTCGAATAGCCCAGCCGTTCCGTCGCGGCGCGCACGGCGTCCACGCAATCCGGGTGGAACGGGCAAGGCGGGTAGTACGACACGCGCTGCAGGTCGATGGCCAGGCCAGTCTCGCGCCGCGTGCGCTCGACGAACGCCTCGATCTCGCCGTGCATCGTGTTCAGCAGCTCGTCGGTGACGTTGCGCAGGTCGATGCTGAACTTGACCTGGCCGGGGATCACGTTGCGGCTGTTGGGGAACACCTGGACCATGCCCACGGTGCCGCGGCCATACGGCGGGTAGCGGTTGGCGATGGCGACCGTCTCCTGCATGATGGCCGTCGCGACCTGCAGCGCGTCGCGCCGCAGATGCATCGGCGTGGGGCCCGCGTGCGCTTCCATCCCGGTCACGGTGCAGTCGTACCACGACAGGCCCATCACGGCGGGCACGACGCCGATCACCCTGTTCGCGTCTTCCAGCACGGGGCCCTGCTCGATGTGGGCTTCGAAATACGCGCCGATCGGGTGGTCGCCGGGCGTCTGCCCGCCCCGGTAGCCGATCCGGTCGAGTTCCTCGCCGACGGATTTGCCGTCGACGTCGCGCGCCGCATACGCCGTCTCCAGGCTGAACGCGCCGCAGAACACGCCGGAGCCCATCATGACGGGCACGAAGCGCGATCCCTCCTCGTTGGTCCAGAACGCGACCTCGATCGGCGCCTCCGTGCGGATGCCGCGCTCGTTCAGCGTGCGCACGACTTCGAGGCCGGCCAGCACGCCGTAGTTGCCGTCGAACTTGCCGCCGGTCGGCTGGGTGTCGATGTGGCTGCCCGTGACGATGGGCGGCAAGTCCGGGTTCGTCCCTTCCCGGCGCATGAAGACGTTGCCGATCTTGTCGACAGTGACTGACAGGCCCTCGGCCTTCGCCCACTGGACGACGAGGTCGCGGCCCTGGCGGTCGAGGTCCGTCAGGGCGAGGCGCTTCACCCCGCCCTTCGCGGTGGCGCCGATTTGCGCCAGTTCCATCAGGGAGTGCCACAGGCGGGTGCCGTTGATGCGCAGGTCGTTCATCTTGTTCTCCAGTTGGTGCTTGCATCACCGTCGTCCTCGCGAAAGCGGGGACCCATGCTGAGTGTGCGATTTGGTGGCGTCAACAATGCACGCAGGCTCAGTATGGATTCCCGCTTCCGCGGGAATGACGTGCGTAGCGTTCAAATAGTGCTGGTGAAAGCCGGCCGCTCCACATATCGCCCGGCCCCACGCTCCGCCCGCAAATCCCCATTCGCATACACGAGCTTCCCGGCCGCCACCGTATGCGTCGGAATCCCGCGCACCGTGCGCCCTTCGAACACGTTGAAGTCGCCCTTCGAATGCTGCGTCGCGGCCGACAGGGTGCGCGTCCCTTGCGGGTCCCACACGACGACGTCGGCATCCGCTCCAACGGACACGGAACCCTTGCGCGGATAGATATTAAAAATCTGGGCCGCATTGGTCGACGTCACGCGCACGAATTCGGACGGCGTCAAACGTCCCGTGTTCACGCCCGCGTCCCACACGACGGCCATGCGTTCCTCGACGCCGCCGCAGCCGTTCGGGATGCGCGTGAAATCGTCCGCGCCCATTCCCTTCTGGCCGGCGCAGAACGTGCAGTGGTCCGTCGCCGTCGTGTGCAGGTTGCCGCCCTGGAGGCCTTGCCACAGCGCCGTCTGGTGGTGGCTGGAGCGGAACGGGGGACTCATCACGTAGGCGCGCGCGACTTCGGGATCCGCGTGGCGGTAGACGCTGTCGTCGATGACGAGGTGGCCCGCCAGCGCCTCGCCGTACACGCGCTGGCCGCGTGCGCGGGCGCGCGTGATGGCCTCCAGCGATTCGGCGCACGACACGTGCACGATGTAGACGGGCGTGCCGAGCACATTCGCGATGGCGATCGCGCGGTTGGCCGCTTCGGCTTCCACTTCCGGTGGGCGCGACAGCGCATGCGCTTCCGCCCCGCGGATGCCCTTCGCCAGCAGTTCGCGCTGCAACTGGTAGACCAGCTCCCCGTTCTCCGCGTGCACGGTCGGGATCGCGCCCAGTTCGAGCGCGCGCCGGAAGCTTTTCACCAGCGTCTCGTCGTCGGCCATGATGGCGTTCTTGTACGCCATGAAGTGCTTGAAGCTGTTCACGCCGTGGCGCTCGACGAGCGTGCCCATGTCTTCGTGCACCGTGTCGTCCCACCACGTGACGGCGACGTGGAACGTGTAGTCGGCCGCGGCCTTTTCCGCCCAGCCGCGCCACGTCTGGAATGCGTCCATCAGGCGTTGTTTCGGGTCGGGGATGACGAAGTCGATGATCGTCGTCGTCCCGCCTGCGAGGCCCGCCGCCGTGCCGGTGTAAAAATCATCGGCGGTGACGGTGCCCATGAACGGCAGCTGCATATGCGTGTGCGGGTCGATCCCGCCCGGCATCACGTACTGGCCGCCGGCATCGATCACTTCCGCGTGCGCGGGCGCCTCCAGGTTCTCGCCCACGGCGACGATCTTGTCGCCTTCGCAAAGCACATCGGCACGAAATGCACGGTCGGCGTTCACCACCGTACCACCGCGTATCAACAGGGTCATTGACGTCTCCTCGGGTCAATCGAGCGAACGGGCCGGATGCAGCGCAGGCGCCGCCCTGCCCTTCATCATGAGGCCGTACACGACCGCGGAAATCGCGATCCCGACGAACCACGCATAGGTGTACAGGGTTTTGAAGACGGCGCCCACGTCCGGGAACGACTCCGGAAACGCCGCGTTCATGAAACCCGGGATGTTCGGCACCACGCCGGCGACGAAGGCGACGATCGCGGCCAGGTTCCAGCCGCCGCGGTACCCATAGATGCCGTCGTCACGGTACAGGTGGTCGACCGCGAGTTCCGTGCGGCGGATCAGGTAGTAATCGATGATCAGCACGCCCGCGATGGGCCCCAGCAGCGCGGAATAGCCGATCAGCCACGTGAAGATATAGCCCTGCGTCGACTCCAGGATCTTCCACGGCATCATCGCGAGCGCGATGCCGGCCGTGATGTAGCCGCCCGTGCGGTACGAGATGTGGCGCGGCGCCAGCGCGGAAAAGTCGTAGGCCGGGCCGACGAGGTTGGCGGCCAGGTTGACGCTGACCGTGTCGACCAGCAGGACGATGAGCGCGATCAGCACCGCGGCGCCCGTCATGCGGCTGGCCAGGTCGACCGGATCCCACAACGCCTTGCCGTACAGGACGACGGTGGCCGACGTGACGATGACGGCCAATGCAGCCAGCAACCCCATCGGCACGGGCAGGCCGACGGACTGGCCCAGGATCTGGTCGCGCTGCGTACGCGCGAAGCGGGTGAAGTCGGGGATGTTCAGCGCGAGCGTGGCCCAGAAGCCGACCATCGCCGTCAGCGACGGCCAGAACGTGGCCCAGAACTGGCCGGCCTTCTTGCCGCCTTCGACGAACTGCGACGGCGCGTCCAGCAGCGGGCCGAAGCCGCCCGCTTTCTGGTAGACCCAGCCGAGCAGCACGAAGCAGATCGCGATCTTCAGCGGCGCCGTGTACGTCTCCAGCTTGCGGATCGCATCCATGCCGTGCACGATGAAATAGAACTGGATCGCCCAGAACGCGAGGAAGCACAGCAGCTGCGCACCGTTGATGCCCAGGCCGGCGAGCTTGGCGCCGCCGATCTCGTGCCCGGCCAGCACGCCCAGCAGCGTGTAGATCATGCTGCCGCCGAACCACGTCTGGATGCCGTACCAGCCGCACGCGACGATGGCGCGCATCAGTGCCGGCAGCCGCGCCCCGCGCGTGCCGAACGCGGCGCGCGCCAGCACGGCGTACGGGATGCCATATTTCGTGCCGGCGTGGCCGATCAGCAGCATCGGCAGCAGCACGATGGCGTTCGCGAGGAACACGGTGAACACGGCCTGGTACGCGGACATGCCGGCCTCGATCAGGCTGGCGGACAGCGTATAGGCCGGGATGCACATCACCATGCCGACCCACAGGGCGGCGAAGTGATACCAGCGCCACGTGCGCTGCGCGGCGCTCGTCGGCGCGAGGTCTTCGTTCCAGAGATCCTGGTTCGTTGCGGGATCGGTGCTCATCGGGGCGGTCTCCGTCGGTTGGCGTCATTCACCGGCCAATACTACTACCTCCGCCCGTGGATTCCGTGGATCCTGCGTCCAGTTCATGTACGGCTTGCCCGTCTGCTGCGGCACCATCGTGATGCAGCCCTCGACCGGACAGGTGATCTCGCACAGGTTGCACCCGACGCATTCCTGGTCGATCACCTCGTACTTGCGCGCATTCCCGTCGACCAGCCGCGCGATCGCCTGGTGCGACGTGTCCTCGCACGCCACGTGGCAGCGGCCGCACTGGATGCACTTGTCCTGGTCGATGTGCGCGATGACCTGGTAATTCATGTCCAGGTATTTCCAGTCCGTCGTGTTCGGCACGGCCTTGCGCGAGAACGCGGCGATGTTGTCGTAGCCCTTCGAATCCATCCAGCGCGACAGCCCGTCCTTCATCTCCTCGACGATGCGGAAGCCATGCAGCATCGCGGCCGTGCACACCTGTACCGAGCCGGCGCCCAGCGCGATGAACTCGGCCGCGTCGCGCCAGTTGCCGATGCCGCCGATGCCGGAGATCGGCAAGCCCTTCGTCACCGGATCGCGCGCGATCTCGGCCACCATGTTCAGCGCGATGGGCTTGACGGCCGTGCCGCAATAGCCGCCGTGCGTGCTGGCGTTGCCGACCGCGGGGAATGCGACCATGCGGTCCAGGTCCAGGTGCGTGATCGAATTGATCGTGTTGATCAGCGAGACGGCATCCGCCCCGCCCGCCAGCGCCGCGCGTGCGGGTGCGCGCACGTCCGTGATGTTGGGCGTCAGCTTGACGATCACCGGCAGCCGCGTGGTCGTCTTGCACCAGCGCGTGACGAGTCCGATCAGGTCCGGCTGCTGGCCCACCGCGGCGCCCATGCCGCGTTCCGGCATGCCGTGCGGGCAGCCGAAGTTCAGTTCGATGCCGTCCGCGCCCGTCGCCTCGACGAGCGGCAGGATTTCGCGCCACGGCGCTTCCTCGCACGGCAGCATCATCGACACGACCAGCGCCCGGTCCGGCCAGGCCTTCTTGACGGCCGTGATCTCGCGCAGGTTGATCTCGAGGCTCCGGTCCGTGATCAGCTCGATGTTGTTGAAGCCGATGACCTCGCGGTTCTTCCCGTGCAGCGCGGAGTAGCGCGACGACACGTTGACGGCCGGCGGATCCTCGCCCAGCGTCTTCCACACGACGCCGCCCCACCCCGCCTCGAAGGCGCGCACGACGTTATAGGCCTTGTCGGTCGGCGGTGCGGACGCCAGCCAGAAAGGGTTCGGCGACTTGATGCCGCAGAAATCGATGCTCAGGTCGGCCATCATGCCTCCGCTTTGGAAAGGATGTCGTCATGGATCGCCAGCGCCGCCAGCTTGCCGTGCTGGACGGCCTGCACCGTCAGGTCCTGCCCCGGCGCCACGCAGTCGCCGCCCGCGTACACGCCCGGCAGCTTGGTGCGGAACCGCGCGTCGACGTGGATCTTGTCGCCTTCCCGCTCCAGTTCGCTCGCGAGCGGATCGGACAACGCATCATCATCCATGTGCTGGCCGATGGCCTTGAACACGGCATCGGCCGCGATGTCGATGAACGCCCCCGTGCCGGCGAGACGGCCGTCCACCAGCCGCGTTTCTTCGAAGCGCATGCCGCGCACGCGTCCCGCAGCGTCCAGCAGGATCTCGTGCGGCGCGGCCCACGTGCGGATGCGCACGCCGTTCGTCTTCGCGATCTCGATCTCGTGGCCGGTGGCGCTCATCGCCTCGACACCGCGGCGGTACACGAGCGTGACATCGTCCGCGCCGAGGCGCCCGATCTGCACGGCCATGTCGACGGCCGTGTTGCCGGCGCCGATCACGACCGCGCGTTTCGGCACCGGCAGCGCCGCGAGGTCCGCGGCCTGGCGCAACGTGGCGATGTAGTCGACGGCGGCCGCGAGGCCCGGCGCATCCTCGCCCGTGAGGCCGAGGCGGCGGCTGGCACCGAGGCCCAGGCCGAGGAACACGGCGTCGTAGCGCGTGTGCAAGTCCTGCAAATGCAGGTTGCCGCCCAGGATGCGGCCGTACTGGATCTCGATGCCGCCGATGGACAGCAAGAAGTCGACCTCGCGCTGGGCGAAGTCACCCGGCAGCTTGTACTTGGCGATGCCGTATTCGTTCAGGCCGCCGGCCTTGTCGTGCGCTTCGAACACGACGACGTCATGGCCCAGCATCGCGAGCCGGTGCGCGCACGACAGCCCAGCCGGGCCGGCGCCGACGACGGCGATCGTCTTGCCGGTCGACGGCGCGCGCCGGAAGGGATGATCGGCGAAGTGGACGTTGTCGATGGCATGGCGCTGCAGTAGGCCGATTTTCACGGGCTGGCCTTCGGCGTCGTTGTTGCGCACGCAGGCGTCCTCGCACAGGATCTCCGTCGGGCACACGCGCGAACAGCTGCCGCCGAAGATGTTCTGCTTGAGGATATTAACCGCGGCGCCTTCCACGTTGCCGTCGTGGATGTTGCGGATGAAGCTCGCGACGTCGATGCCCGTCGGGCAGGCGCGGGTACAGGGCGCGTCATAACAGTACAGGCAGCGGGCGCTTTCGATGGCGGCCTGGCGGGTCGTCAGTGCCGGCGCCAGGTCCGTGAAGCGCTCGGACAGGGCACCGTGCGTGCCGGCGGCGGGGGGCAGGTGGTGGAGTGACTCGATCATTTGGCATCCCTTCTTGTGAGGACCGTCATTCCCGCGCAGGCGGGAATCCATACTGAGTCTCATGCTGAGGTTAATGGGAATCTTGCGATACGATTGCCGGCACCTCAGCATGGGTCCCCGCCTGCGCGGGGACGACGTTGAAGCTTATTTCATCTGCGGGAACGCGAACTCCACCCCGCTGCTCGCCGTATTCGGCCAGCGCTGCATCACGGCCTTGTGGCGCGTATAGAACCGCACGCCCTCCGGCCCGTACGCATGGTGATCGCCGAACAGGCTTTTCTTCCACCCGCCGAAGCTGTTGAACGCCATCGGCACCGGCAGCGGCACGTTCACCCCGACCATCCCGACCTGCACCTGACGCACGAATTCGCGCGCCACGCCGCCGTCGCGGGTGAACACGGCGACGCCGTTGCCGTACTCGTTGCGGTTGATGAGGGCCAAAGCACTCGCGACGTCCGGCAGGCGCACGACGCACAGCACGGGCCCGAAGATTTCTTCCTTGTAGATGGACATCGACGGCGTCACGTGGTCGAACAGTGTGCCGCCCACGAAGAAGCCGTTGGCGCGCTCCGGCACCTTGAAGCCGCGGCCGTCGACCACCAGCGTCGCGCCCTGCTCCACGCCTTCGCCGATCAGCTTTTCGATGCGCTGCTTGGCCGCCTGCGTGACCACGGGCCCCATCTCCGCGCCATCCGCCATGCCGTCCGCGACCTTCAGGGCACGGGTGCGCTCGGCCAGCCGGGCCACGAGCGCATCGCCCGCGTCGCCGATCGCCACCGCCACCGAGATCGCCATGCAGCGCTCGCCCGCCGAGCCGTACGCGGCGCCGATGAGTGCATCGACCGCCATGTCCATGTCCGCATCCGGCATCACGACCATGTGGTTCTTCGCGCCGCCCAGCGCCTGCACGCGCTTGCCGGCCGCGCTGCCGCGGGCGTAGATGTATTCCGCGATCGGCGTCGAGCCCACGAAGCTGACGGCCTGGATGTCCGGGTGGTCGAGCAGCGCGTCGACCGCGCCTTTGTCGCCCTGGACGACGTTGAACACGCCGTCCGGCAGCCCCGCTTCCTTCAGCAGCCGCGCATGCAGCAGCGACGGCGACGGATCCCGTTCGGACGGTTTCAGGATGAACGTGTTGCCGCACGCGATGGCGACGGGGAACATCCACATCGGCACCATCACGGGGAAGTTGAACGGCGTGATGCCTGCGACGACGCCCAGCGGCTGGCGCATCGACCACGCGTCGATGCCGCGCGCGATCTGGTCCGTGAACTCGCCCTTGAGCATCTGCGGGATGCCCACCGCGAACTCGACGACTTCGATGCCGCGTGCGACTTCGCCACGTGCGTCGGCGAACGTCTTGCCGTGTTCGCGCACGATCATCGCCGCGAATTCATCGGTATGCTTCTGGCACAGCTGCAGGTAGTTGAACAGCACGCGGGCGCGGGCCAGCGGGGGCGTCGCGGCCCAGGCGGGGAATGCGGCGCTGGCCGCTGCCACGGCAGCCGCGACGTCCTCAATGCTCGCCAGCGCCACGCGCGCGCAGGGCTCGCCCAGCGCGGGATTGTAGACGTCCGCGTAGCGTCCACCGGACCCTTCGGCGACGCTGCCGCCGATGTAGTGATTGATCGTCTCCATATTCTCTTTCAGTCGAGGTTTTTCAGGACGGCGGCCAGCTTGCCGAACAATTCGTCGATGTGTTTTTTCTCCAGCACGAGCGGCGGCGACAGCGCGATGATGTCGCCCGTCGTGCGGATCAGGATGCCGTCCGCGAAGGCCTGCTTGAACGCCGCGAACGCGCGCGCCCCGACCTTGCCGGGGATGCTTTCCAGCTCGATGCCGGCGACGAGGCCGATCGTGCGGATGTCGATCACGTGCGGCAGGCCGCGCAGGCTGTGCACCGCGTCTTCCCAGTACGGCTGCAGCGCACGGGCGTTCTCGAGGATGCCCTGCTCTTTAAAAACTTCCAGGGTAGCGATCGACGCGGCGCACGCGAGCGGATGGCCGGAATACGTGTAGCCGTGGAACAGCTCGATGCCGGCCGGCGCTTCCATGAACGCGTCGTGGATGAATTTTTTCGAGAACACGGCACCCATCGGCACGGTGCCGTTGGTGAGGCCTTTCGCCGTCGTCATCATGTCCGGCTCGACGTCGAAGTAATCGACGGCGAACGGCGTCGTCAGGCGGCCGAAGCCCGTGATCACTTCGTCGAAGATCAGCAGGATGCCGTGCTTCGTGCAGAGTTCGCGCAGGCGCTTCAGGTAGCCCCGCGGCGGAATCAGCACGCCCGTCGATCCGGCCACGGGTTCGACGATGACCGCGGCGATGGTCGACGCGTCGTGCAGGGCGACGATGCGTTCCAGCTCGTCGGCCAGTTCCGCGCCATGTTCCGGCTCGCCGCGCGAGAACGCGTTCTTGCCGAGGTTGTGCGTGTGCGGCAGGTGATCGACGCCGGGAAGCAGCGGCCCGAAGGCCTTGCGATTCGGACCGATGCCGCCGACGGACAGCCCGCCGAAGCCGACGCCGTGATAGCCCCGCTCGCGCCCGATCAGCCGCGTGCGGCCGGCGTCGCCGCGGGCCTTGTGATACGCGAGCGCGATCTTGAGGGCGGTGTCCACCGCTTCCGAGCCGGAGTTCGTGTAGAACACGTGGCCGAACTTGTGATTGGTGTAGTCCATCAGGCGTTCGGCCAGGTCGAAGGCGGCCGGGTGGCCCATCTGGAACGTGGGCGCGAAGTCGAGCTGGCCGACCATCTCGCTGACGGCGGCGACGATCTTCGGCTGCGCGTGGCCGCACGGGACGCACCACAGGCCGGCGGTGCCGTCGAGGACGGCGTTGCCGTCGACGTCCTTGTAATACATACCTTGTGCCGAGACGAGGAGGCGCGGATGGGCCTTGAAGTCACGGTTGTTGGTGAATGGCATCCAGAAGGATGACATCGATTCGGGTCTGGACTCGTTCATGCGACTCCCCTTATGAATATGACGGCCAGTACAAAATTTACCAACTGGCAAAAACAATGATGCAATAATAGACAGCAGTACAACAGTGGCACATATACACAATCTGCGAAAATGGCCAACCGTATAGGTAGCATAGCCTGTACAGTTTCGGACGTCGCGCGATGGAGGCGCATGGAACCAACCGAAAAGAGCGAGAGCGAGGGATGGCCGGCGCTGGCGATCGACCCCCCGCCCCCCGGCCGCCGGGTCGACCAGATCGTCGCGGCCAACGCCGAAAAGGTAAATAGGCGCCCGCGGCCCCCCCGGGCCCA
>NZ_JBKYMO010000053.1:0-19557 GCF_047302915.1 Massilia sp. CT11-108
GTGCTTGCGCAGCTCGGCCGCGAGGCGCGCGCCGTCCATGTCGGGCATCTGCATGTCCAGCACGGCGACGTCGAACGGGTGGCCGTCGCGCACGAGGTCCAGCGCTTCGACCGCCGATGCCGCCGCCAGCGGCGACATGCCCCACAACAGCGCCTGCTTCATCAGGATACGGCGGTTGGTCGCGTTGTCGTCCACGATCAGGATGCGGCGTCCGCGCACCGTGGCCGCGCGGTCGCGCAGCACGTGTTCGGCCAGCTGGTCGTCGAACGCGTCGGCGACGATGGCCGCGCTGAACGTCGAGCCGCGTCCCGGTTCGCTGTCCACCGTGAGCCCGCCGCCCATCATCTCCGCGAGGCGCCGGCTGATCGTCAGGCCCAGGCCCGTGCCGCCGTATTTGCGCGTGGTCGAGGCATCGACCTGGGTGAACGAGTGGAAGATGTCGCCGAGGCGGTGCGGCGGAATGCCGATGCCCGTGTCGCGCACGGCGAACACGAGGCGGTAGCCGCCCTCCTCGCGCGGCTCGCCCGACACGCTGACGACGACCTCGCCGTGGTGCGTGAACTTGATCGCGTTCGACAGCAGGTTCACGAGGATCTGGCGCAGGCGCGTGGCGTCCGCAAGGATCGTCGCGGGCACGCCCGGTTCGATCATGTACGCGAGGTCCAGGTTCTTGTCGCTGGCGCTGGGCGCGAGCAGGTCGAGCGCTTCCTCGACGCAGCGGCGCACTTCGAACGCGTGGCGCTCGAGGTCGAGGCGCCCCACTTCCAGCTTCGAATAATCGAGCAGGTCGTTGATGATGGCCAGCAGCGCCTCGCTGCTGGAACGGATCGTCTCCGTGTAGTCGCGCTGTTCGTCGTCGATGTCCGTGTGCAGCAGGAGGCTCGTCATGCCGATGACGGCGTTCAGCGGCGTGCGGATCTCGTGGCTCATATTGGCCAGGAACATGCTCTTGGCCTGCATCGCCGCTTCGGCGCTGTCGCGCGCCAATTCCAGTTCGCGCTCGTAGGCCTTGCGCTCCGAAATGTCCTGCAGGATCGCCGTGAGGATCACGCGCCCGCCCGCCGCCGATTTCGAGATCGTCGCCTCGGCCGGGAATTCGCTGCCGTCCTTGCGCACCGCGTGGATGGTGCCCCGCTCGCCCATGCGCCGGGCCGTGCGCTCCCCGTGCTGGAAGCCGGCCACCCGCTCCGCATGGCCGGGACGGAAGCGCGGCGGCATCAGCATCGCCAGGTCCTGGCCCGTCACCTCCGCGGCGGTCCAGCCGAACACCCGTTCCGCCCCCTTGTTGAACAGGATGATCTTCTGGCGCTCGTCCGTGCAGATCACGGCGTTTTCGGCGATGTCGATGATGTTGCTGAGCTGTTCGGGGCTGAGTGTGTGCGGCATGGGCGGTTCCGTGCGACTGGGGCGCGATAGGGGCAATAAGCGCCATCGTACACGGACCTACACCTTTATGACTAGGCCGCCTAGCTCCATTGCGCTGCCGCGCACACCCCTCCGGCCAATGGTTGGGCTGGGCCCCGCCACGTACGCTTCCGGCATCACCACATGCTTTTATCGGGAGAACAAGAATGAGCACCGACAGACGGCCCCTCGCGGTCCTGGTCAGCAGTACCTTCGCATTCACGATCTGCTTCGCGATCTGGATGATGTTCGCGGTGCTGGGCATCCCCATCAAGACGAAACTCGGCCTGAACGAAACGGAATTCGGCCTGCTCGTCGCCACGCCCGTGCTGAGCGGCGCCCTCGTGCGCGTCCCCCTCGGCATCTGGACCGACCGCTACGGCGGCCGCATCGTGTTCTTCACGCTGATGCTGGCCTGCGCGCTGCCGATCTGGATGATCAGCCATGCCACCGCCTACTGGCACTTCCTCGTGCTGGGGCTCTTCGTCGGCCTGGCCGGCGGCTCGTTCTCGGTCGGCACGCCGTACGTGGCGCGCTGGTTCGGCAAGGAGCGCCGCGGCCTCGCGATGGGCGTGTTCGGCGCCGGCAACTCCGGTTCCGCGCTGACCAAGTTCGTGGCGCCCGCCATCATCGCCGCCCTCGGCTGGCAGGCGCTGCCCAAGGTGTACGCCGCCGCGATGGTCGCCACCGCCCTGCTGTTCTGGTTCGGCACCTATTCCGACCCGTCGCACAAATCCGCGTCCGGCGAGAGCTTCGCCGCGCAGATGCGCGTGCTGAAGGATCCGCGCGTGTGGCGCTACTGCCAGTACTACTCCGTCGTATTCGGCGGCTACGTGGCGCTGGCGCTGTGGATGACCAAATACTACGTGGGCGAATACGGCTTCGGCCTCAAGGAAGCCGCCCTGCTGGCCGCGTGCTTCTCGCTGCCGGGCGGGGTGCTGCGCGCGCTGGGCGGCTGGATCTCCGACAAGTTCGGCGCCTACAAGGTGACCTGGTACGTGATGTGGGTGTGCTGGGTGTGCTTCTTCATCCTGTCGTATCCGCAGACCACGATGAGCGTCAAGACGGTTTCCGGCGGGATGGACCTGCACATCGGCCTCGGCCCCGTGATCTTCACCCTGCTGCTGTTCGTCGTCGGCGTGGCGATGGCCATCGGCAAAGCGTCCGTGTTCCGCTTCATCGCCGACGATTTCAGCGACAACATCGGCGCCGTCTCGGGCGTCGTCGGCCTGGCCGGCGGCCTCGGTGGCTTCATCCTGCCGATCATGTTCGGCGCCATCGTCGACCTCACCGGCATCCGCTCCAGCTCCTTCATGCTGCTGTACGGGACCGTGTGCGTGTCGCTCGTCTGGATGCATTTCTCGTTCAAACCGCAAACCAAAGCCCCTGTCGCCGCGCCGGTCACGCCGCTGCGCAAGGCTGCCTGATTCACTTATTAAATCACAGGAGAACATCGTGAGTCGTTACCTCATCTCGACCTGGGAACCCGAGGTTCCCGCCTTCTGGCACAGCCGCGGCAAGCCCACGGCCAGCCGCAACCTCTGGATCTCGATCCCCGCGCTGATGCTGGCGTTCGCGATCTGGATGGTGTGGAGCGTCGTCGTCGTCAACCTGCCGGCCATCGGCTTCAAGTACAGCACCAACCAGCTGTTCTGGCTCGCCGCCGTGCCGGGCCTCTCGGGCGCCACCTTGCGCATCTTTTATTCGTTCATGGTGCCGATCTTCGGCGGCCGCAAATGGACCGCCATCTCCACCGCGTCGCTGCTGATCCCCGCCCTCGGCATCGGCTACGCCGTGCAGGACCCGAACACCAGCTACCCGACCATGCTCGTGCTGTCGCTGCTGTGCGGCTTCGGCGGCGGCAACTTCGCGTCGTCCATGGCCAACATCAGCTTCTTCTACCCGAAAGCGCAGAAGGGCTACGCCCTCGGCATGAACGCGGGCCTCGGCAACCTCGGCGTCTCCGCCGTGCAGTTCGTCGTCCCGCTCGTGATCACGTTCGCCCTGTTCGGCGGCGAAGCGCAAACGTGGACCAAGGCCGCGGCCACCAAGCAGATGTGGCTGCAGAACGCGGGCTTCGTGTGGGTGCCGTTCATCATCGTCAGCACGCTGGCCGCCTGGTTCGGCATGAACGACCTCGCGTCGGCCAAGGCGTCGTTCGCCGAACAGGCCGTGATCTTCAAGCGCAAGCACAACTGGCTCATGTGCTGGCTGTATGTGGGCACCTTCGGTTCGTTCATCGGCTATTCGGCCGCCTTCCCGCTGCTGACCAGCACCCTGTTCCCGCAAGTGAACCCGCTGCAGTACGCGTTCGTCGGTCCCCTCGTCAGCGCCCTGGCCCGCGTGGCCGGCGGCTTCATCGCCGACAAGCTGGGCGGCGCCCGCGTCACCGTGTGGACGTTCGTCTGCATGATCCTGGCAGTGCTGGGCGTGCTGCACTTCCTGCACGCAGGGAGCTTCGCGGGTTTCTTCGGCATGTTCCTCGTGCTGTTCGCCTGCACCGGCGTCGGTAACGCATCGACCTTCCGCATGATCCCCGTGATCTTCCTGACCCTGCACCAGCGCGCCGCCAGGGGCCAGTCGGAAGGCGCACAAGCGCAAGCCGTCGCCAGCGCCAACAAGGAAGCGGCCGCCGTTCTCGGCTTCACCTCGGCCATCGCCGCCTACGGCGCCTTCTTCATCCCGAAGAGCTACGGCACCTCGATCGCCCTGACGGGCAGCGCCGACGCCGCGCTGTGGTGCTTCATCGGCTTCTACGTCACCTGCATCGCCGTCACCTGGTGGTTCTATGCCCGCAAGGGTGCCGAGATCACTTGCTAGTCATAAAGGAGTAGATCGCCTACTCCCTAATCCATGGCCGGACCGACTTCTTGCGAATACCGCACAGCCGGTCCGCTCCGTAGACTGAACACAGCTGCACAACATCGAATATCGAGAGCGCGCCCCGGCGCGCCGTTGGAGAAACCATGAGTCACTTTTTGGACCGCCTGAAGTTTTTCGGCAAACCGAGCGAGACGTTTTCGAATGGCCACGGGGCCGTCGTCAACGAAGACCGCACCTGGGAAAAGGCCTACCGCCAGCGCTGGCAGCACGACAAGATCGTGCGCTCGACGCATGGCGTGAACTGCACGGGCTCGTGCAGCTGGAAGGTCTACGTCAAGAACGGCCTGATCACCTGGGAGACCCAGCAGACCGACTACCCGCGCACCCGCCCGGACCTGCCGAACCATGAACCCCGCGGTTGCCCGCGCGGCGCCAGCTACTCGTGGTACGTCTACTCGGCGCAGCGCGTCAAGCACCCGATGGTGCGCGGCCGCCTGATGCAGTTGTGGCGCGAAGCGCGCGCCACCCGCGATCCGGTCGCGGCCTGGGACTACATCACCAACGATCCGCAGAAGGCCGCCAGCTATAAAACAGTACGCGGCCAGGGCGGCTTCGTGCGCGCCAAGTGGGACGAGGTCAACGAGATCATCGCCGCCGCCAACGCCTACACCATCGGCAAATACGGCCCGGACCGCATCATCGGCTTCTCGCCGATCCCCGCCATGTCGATGGTCAGCTATGCCGCCGGCACCCGCTACCTGAGCCTCATCGGCGGCGTCGCCATGAGCTTCTACGACTGGTATTGCGACCTGCCGCCTTCGAGCCCGCAGGTGTGGGGCGAGCAGACCGACGTGCCGGAATCGGCCGACTGGTACAACTCCACGTACCTGATGGTATGGGGTTCGAACGTTCCGATGACCCGCACGCCGGACGCCCACTTCTACACCGAAGTGCGCTACAAGGGCACGAAGACCGTCGCCGTATCGTCCGACTTCGGCGAGATGGCCAAGTTCGGCGACATCTGGCTCGCGCCCAAGCAGGGCACCGACGCCGCACTGGCCATGGCCATGGGCCACGTGATCCTGAAGGAATTCCACGCCACCGGCAAATCCGCCTACTTCCGCGACTACGCCAAGCAGTACACCGATTTCCCGATGCTCGTCATGCTGAAGGAGCGCGACGGCACGCTGGTCCCCGACTACTTCCTGCGCGCCTCGCACCTCGCGAACAACCTGGACGAATCGAACAACCCGGAATGGAAGACCCTCGTCATCGACCAGGCGACCGGCAAGATCGTCGCGCCGAGCGGCTCGATCGGCTTCCGCTGGGGCGAGTCGGGCAAGTGGAACCTCGAACAGAAGGAAGGCGCGACCCGCAATCCGATCGATCCGCAGCTGTCGCTGCTGGACGACCATGACCGTATCGTCCCGGTGGGTTTCCCCTACTTCGGCGGCAAGGACGCGGAGGACCTCCTGCTACGCAACGTCCCCGTGAAGTCGATCACGCTGGCCGACGGCACCACCGCGCTCGTCACCACCGTGTACGACCTGTCGATGGCGAACTACGGCGTCGACCGCGGGATCTGCCCGAACGCGGCGAAGAGCTACGACGACGACGTCCCGTACACGCCCGCATGGCAGGTGAAGCACACTGGCGTGAAGGCCGCGGATGTCGTGACCGTGGCGCGCGAATTCGCCGACAACGCCGACCGCACCCGCGGCAAGTCGATGGTGATCGTCGGCGCGGCGCTGAACCACTGGTACCACATGGACATGACGTACCGCGGCATCATCAACATCCTCATGATGTGCGGCTGCGTGGGCCAGAGCGGCGGCGGCTGGGCGCACTACGTGGGCCAGGAAAAGCTGCGCCCGCAGACCGGCTGGACCCCGCTCGCCTTCGCGCTGGACTGGAACCGCCCGATGCGCCAGATGAACGGCACGTCGTTCTTCTATGCCCACACGAGCCAGTGGCGCCACGAAAAGCTGCACACGTCCGAGATCCTGTGCCCGACGGCGGACGGCAAGCTGGAAGAGATGGCGCTGATCGACTTCAACGCCAAGGCCGAGCGCATGGGCTGGCTGCCGTCGGCCCCGCAGCTGGAGACGAATCCGCTGGACGTCGTGCGCGCCGCCGAAGCGGCGGGCCAGGACCCGGCGAAGTACGCGGTCGAGCAGATCAAGGCCGGCAAGCTGAATTTCTCGTGCGACGATCCGGACAATCCCGCGAACTTCCCGCGCAATATGTTCGTGTGGCGTTCCAACATCCTGGGCAGCTCGGGCAAGGGCCACGAGTACTTCCTGAAATACCTGCTGGGCACCCAGAACGCGCTGATGAGCGACGAAGACGCCTGCGTCAAGCCGCGCGACGTGAAGGTGCGCCCGGCCGCCGAGGGCAAGCTGGACCTGCTCGTGGTGCTGGACTTCCGCATGTCGACGACGTGCCTGTACGGCGACATCGTGCTGCCGACGGCGACCTGGTACGAAAAGGACGACCTGAACACGTCGGACATGCACCCGTTCATCCACCCGCTGTCCGAAGCCGTGCAGCCGCTGTGGGAAGCGAAGTCGGACTGGGAAATCTACAAGGGCATCGCGGCCAAGCTGTCGGAGATCGGCGGCGCCCACCTGGGCACGCGCAAGGACCTGATCCTCACGCCGCTGCTGCACGACACCCCGGGCGAACTCGGCCAGCCGTTCGATCCGAAGGACTGGCGCCTCGGCGAGTGCGAGCCGGTCCCGGGCAAGACGATGCCGTCGATGACGGTCGTGGAACGCAACTACCGCGACATCCATAAGAAGTTCACGTCGATCGGCCCCCTGCTGGAAAAAGTGGGCAACGGCGGCAAGGGCATCGACTGGAAGACGGCCCATGAAGTGGACGTCCTGCGCGGCATCAACCGCACCGTGCTGGAAGAAGGCGTGTCGAAAGGCCAGCCGCGCCTGGACACGGCGATCGACGCCGCCGAGATGATCCTCACGCTGGCGCCGGAAACGAACGGCCACGTGGCGGTGAAAGCGTGGGAAGCGCTGTCGAAGATCACGGGCCGCGACCACACGCATTTGGCGATCCCGCGCGAGCATGACAGCATCCGCTTCCGCGACGTGCAGGCGCAGCCGAGGAAGATCATCTCGTCGCCGACGTGGTCGGGCCTGGAAAGCGAGGAAGTCAGCTACAACGCCGGCTACACGAACGTCCATGAACTGATCCCCTGGCGCACGCTGACGGGCCGCCAGCAGTTCTACCAGGACCACGTCTGGATGCGCGACTTCGGCGAGGGACTGTGCGTGTACAAGGCCGCGATCAACACCAAGACCACGGAAGCGATCATGAACCGCCGTCCGAACGGGAACAAGGAACTGGCGCTGAACTGGATCACGCCGCACCAGAAATGGGGCATCCACTCGACCTACTCCGACAACCTGCGCATGCTCACGCTGTCGCGCGGCGGCCCGCACGTGTGGCTGTCCGAGATCGATGCGAAAGCGGCGGGTATCGTGGACAACGACTGGATCGAGGTGTTCAACGTGAACGGCACCCTGACGGCCCGCGCCGTCGTGAGCCAGCGCGTCCCCGAAGGCATGACGCTCATGTACCACGCCCAGGAAAAGATCGTGAACGTGCCCGGTGCGGAAATGTCGAAGAAGCGCGGCGGCATCCACAACTCGGTGACGCGCACGGTGACCAAGCCGACCCACATGATCGGCGGCTACGCCCAGCTGTCGTATGGCTTCAACTACTACGGCACGGTAGGCTCCAACCGCGACGAATTCGTGGTGGTCCGCAAGATGCGCGACGTGAACTGGATGGAAGGCGCCCGCGACGAATCGCGTCCGAACGGCGACCAGCAGGCCACCCGCCCCGCCCCGGCACGGCCGGCAGGAACGCCGAAGCACGAGACGGAAGACCGCGAACCCGCGCTGGCACGCGCCGCCAGCCCGAAGGGTGCTTGAACAGATAACGAGGTAAAGACATGAAAATCAGAGCACAAATCGGCATGGTGCTGAACCTGGACAAATGCATCGGCTGCCACACCTGCTCGGTGACCTGCAAGAACGTCTGGACGAGCCGCGACGGCGTGGAATACGCCTGGTTCAACAACGTCGAGACGAAGCCCGGCATCGGCTACCCGAAGGAATGGGAAAACCAGGACAAGTGGAACGGCGGCTGGAGACGCAAGGCGGACGGCAGGATCGAACCGCGCCAGGGCAGCCGCCTGAAGATCCTCGCGAACATCTTCGCCAACCCGAACCTGCCGCAGATCGACGAGTATTACGAGCCGTTCACGTACGACTACGAGCGCCTGCAGAACGCGCCGCTGTCCGAGACACCGCCGACCGCCCGTCCGATCTCCGTCCTGACCGGCAAGAAGATGGACAAGATCGAATGGGGGCCGAACTGGGAAGATGACCTGGGCGGCGAATTCGCCAAGCGCAGCAAGGACAAGCTGTTCGACAACGTGCAGAAGGAGATGTACTCGACCTTCGAGAACACCTTCATGATGTACCTGCCGCGCCTGTGCGAGCACTGCCTGAACCCGACCTGCGTGGCATCGTGCCCGTCCGGCTCCGTGTACAAGCGCGAGGACGACGGCATCGTGCTGATCGACCAGGACAAGTGCCGCGGCTGGCGCATGTGCATCTCGGGCTGCCCGTACAAGAAGATCTACTACAACTGGTCGTCCGGCAAGGCCGAGAAGTGCACGTTCTGCTACCCGCGCATCGAAGCCGGCCAGCCGACCGTGTGCTCGGAAACCTGCGTGGGCCGCATCCGCTACCTGGGCGTGCTGCTGTACGACGCCGACAAGATCGAAGCCGCGGCCTCCGTCGCCGACGAGCAGGACCTGTACGAAGCGCAGCTCGGCCTGTTCCTCGATCCGCACGATCCCGACGTGATCGCGGAAGCGCGCCGCCAGGGCATCCCGGACTCGTGGCTGGAATCCGCCAAGCGTTCGCCCGTCTACAAGATGGCCGTCGAGTGGAAGATCGCCTTCCCGCTGCACCCGGAATACCGGACGCTCCCGATGGTGTGGTACATCCCGCCGCTGTCGCCGATCCAGGCCGCGGCCGAAAGCGGCAAGATGGGCATGAACGGCATCCTGCCGGACACGAAGAGCCTGCGCATCCCCGTGCGCTACCTCGCCAACCTGCTCACCGCGGGCAAGGAAGCGCCGGTCGTGCACGCGCTGGACCGCATGCTGGCGATGCGTGCCTACATGCGTTCGAAGTCGGTCGACAAGGTCGAGAACCTCGACGTGCTGCGCCAGGTGGGCCTGTCGCAGGCGGTCGTGGAAGACATGTACCACATCATGGCCATCGCGAACTACGAAGACCGCTTCGTGATCCCGAGCAGCCACAAGGAGATGGCCGAGGACAGCTTCAACGAAAAAGGTTCGTGCGGCTTCTCGTTCGGTAACGGCTGCTCGGACGGCACCAGCGACGCCTCGCTGTTCGGCAAGAAGAAGCAGGGATCGACGATCTTCGTCTCGATGCCGAAATCGCGCAAGAACAAAGAAACGGAAGGAGCCTGACATGAACCACTACCGCATCCTGTCCGCGCTGCTGCTGTACCCGGAGGGCGACCTCGTCGCCGCCCTGCCCGAGCTGGAAGACGGCCTGCCGCTGCCAATGCGCGCCCGGGTGGCGCCGCTGCTGGCGCACCTGGCCGAAAACGACATGATCACGCTGCAGCAGGAATACGTGCAGACGTTCGACCGCACGCCGTCGCACTCGCTGCATTTGTTCGAGCACATCCACGGCGAATCGCGCGACCGCGGCCAGGCCATGGTCGACCTGATGGAAGAGTACAAGAAGCACGGCCTGGAAATGCAGGGCGACGAGCTGCCGGACTTCGTGCCGCTGTTCCTCGAGTTCCTGTCGCAGCTGGACGAAGAGGAAGCCGGCCGCCTGCTGGGCGACGCGGTCCACGTGCTGGCCTTCATCGGCCGCAAGCTGGCCGCGAACGGCAGCCCGTATGCCAGCGTGTTCGACGTGCTGGAAGGCTTGTCCCCGGTCGCGGCGGAAGAACTGTCCGAGCCGCCGATCAAGGACATGGACGAGGCGCTGGAAACCTTCGGCCCCGGCGCGGACGGCGTCGAGCCCCTGCTCAAGCCGCAAGCGTCCGGCCCGCAACCGATCAATTTTTACCCGCCCGGCACGCGTCCTGCCGTGCATCAGGAGGAGGTAGCATGAACTATATAAATCAATTCCTGTTCGGGATCTACCCGTACATCGCCCTGGCGATCTTCCTGCTCGGGAGCCTGATCCGCTTCGACCGCGAGCAATACACGTGGCGTTCCGAATCCACGCAAGTGCTGCACAAGGGCCAGCTGCGCCTGGGCAGCATCCTGTTCCACATCGGGATCATCGGCCTGCTGGGCGGCCACGCCGTCGGCCTGCTGACACCCGTGTGGGTGTGGGATACGCTCGGCGTCACGCACGGCGCCAAGCAGCTGTTCGCGATGGCCGCAGGCGGCGTGATGGGTACCCTGTGCCTGGTCGGCATCCTGCTGCTGCTCGCCCGCCGCCTCGGCAACGAGCGCCTGCGCGCCGCCACCACGTTCAAGGACAAGATCGTGCTGCTGTGGATCCTCGGCACCCTGCTCCTCGGCCTGTCGTCGATTGGAGTCTCCGCCGGCCACCTGGACGGCCACATGATGGTCCTGTTGATGACCTGGGCCCAGCACATCGTGACGTTCCGCGGCGACGCCGCCGGTTTCATCCTTGATGCGCCGCTCGTGTTCAAGCTGCACCTGTTCATGGGGATGTCGCTGTTCGTCATCTTCCCGTTCACCCGCCTCGTCCACATCTGGAGCGGTTTCGGCGCGGTGACTTACCTGGGCCGTGCCTTCCAGCTGGTCCGTCCGCGCTAAGGAGTCATCATGGGTATCTCCGTCAACGGCGTCGAGATCGACGACCGCCAGATCGAACTGGAACTGCCGCACCACAAGGACGCCCCCAACCCGCTGAAGGTATCGGTGCACGAAGTCGTGCTGCGCACCGTGCTGCTGCAGGAAGCGGACCGCCTCGGGATTGCCGGCATGGACGACGACGCACGCGTCGAGGCGCTGCTGACGCAGGAGGTCAGCGTGCCGCAGGCCGACGAGGCGGCGTGCCGCACGTACTACCGGAACCATCCGGACCGGTTCACCCGCGGCGCGATGGTCGAAGCGCGCCACATCCTGTTCCAGGTGACGCCGACCGTGCCGCTGGACCTCGTGCGCGAAACGGCGGAGGACATCCTGGCGGCGCTGCGGGCCGCGCCGGACCGCTTCGGCGAACTGGCGGCGCAGTATTCGAACTGCCCGTCCGGCGCCGTGGGCGGCAGCCTCGGCCAGCTGAGCCGCGGCGACTGCGTGCCGGAATTCGACGACGTGCTGTTCCGCCTCGGGGAAAACGAGTTGGCCGCGCGCCCCATCGAGACGCGCTTCGGCCTGCACATCGTCCAGGTGCTGCGCCGCATCGACGGCTCGCTGCTGCCGTTCGAGACGGTAAAATCGCAGATCGCAGCAATGCTCGCGACGGCCGCGCTGCAGCGGGGCATCCACCAGTATCTGCAGATCCTCGTGGGCCGCGCGCGCATCGAGGGCATCACGCTGGAAGGGAGCGCGACGCCGCTCGTGCAATAACGCCTACAAGGTTTTGAAGAACTGCCCCGGCTGCGGACGCACCCGGGGCGTTTTTTTGGGCTCGCCCGTGCCGATGCCGATGAAGCAGACCGCGCGCTCGTGCGCGTCGAGCGCCAGCAGGCGGCGCATGGCGGGCATGTCGAGCGCCCCGCCGCTCGCGAGACCGCTGGCAAAGCCCAGCGCCCGCGCCGCGAGCAGCACGTTCTGCAGCGCGCAGCCCAGGGAGACCAGTTTTTCCTCGACCGGGATGGCGGTGCCGGGCGCGTCGACGAGGACCGCCACGAGCAGGCACGGTGCGTGGAAGGCTTTCGCGCGCGCGGACGCCCGCGCTGTATCGTCGGCCGTGGGATTGCGCTGCGCAAGCGCCTCCTCGAACACGGCGCCGAGATCGGCGCGCCGCTCCGGCGGGATCAGCACGAAGCGCCAGGGCAGCAGGCAGCCGTGATCGGGTGCCTGCGCGGCCGCGTCCATCATCCGCGCGAGCGCGGCATCGTCCGGACCCGGCGCCTGCAGGCGGCGCAGGGCCACATGGCGGCGCGCCGCCAGCGTATTCCACAAATCCGAGTTCATGGAGCCCATTATAGGGTCAGGTCGCGGTACGGTTGCGCCCTGCTTCCTTCGCCCGGTACAGGGCCGCGTCCGCGTGCGCGCCGAACGCGCGATCGGGGTCGTCCGCCTGCTCCGGCACGGCGGCGTACGCGCCGATGCTGACGGTGACGAGGCCCAGCGGCGATGCCTCGTGGCGCAGCGCGTGGGCTGCCACGCTGGCATGGATTTTTTCGGCGACTTCGCGCGCCCCGGCCAGGTCGGTTTCGGGCAGCAGCACGACGAACTCTTCCCCGCCATAGCGCGCGGCCAGGTCGCCGCTGCGCCGCAGGCCGCGCAGCATCGCCTGCGCGACGGCCTTGAGGCATTCGTCGCCCGCCAGGTGGCCGTAGCGGTCGTTGTAGCGCTTGAAGTGGTCGACGTCGATCATCAGCACCGCGAGCGACGCCCGGTTGCGGAACGCGCGCCGGTGCTCGCGCTCCCAGGCCTGCTCGTAGTAGCGCCGGTTGAACAGCTCCGTCAGGCCGTCGACATAGGCCATCGCCGACAGCGACGCATTCGCCGTCTCGAGCAGCGCCTTCGTCGTCAGCAAGTCGCGCTGCAGCTGGTCGCGCAGCCCGATCTGGCGCACGGCGCGCCGCCCGAGCAGCAGCAGGCCGGCGATCAGCACGAACAGCGCCAGGTACGACAGGATCGCGCTGTGCAGCCAGGGCCGCAGCGCCACGTCCTTCGAACGCAGCACCGTGATCCGGGCCGGATAATCGCCGACGCGCGACTCGGTATGGATGAACGTCTCGCCGTCGATGTCGGCGTCGCGTCCGCGCAGACGGAAGACGGGGGCCTTGCGCGTGTCACGTCCGATACTGGCCGTGTCGAACGGCACGCGCAGCAACAGGGTGCCATCGTCCAGCGTCATCAGGATGCGGCCGTCGCTGCCGATGTCGAGGCCTTCATAGACCTTGCGGAAGAAGTCGATCTTGAACGTCGCCAGCGCCACGCCCGCGAAGCTGCCGTCGGGATGGTCGATGCGGCGCGACACGGGAATGATCCAGGCGCCGCTGGTGCGGCCGACGATCGGGCCGCCGACGTGCACGCCCTGCCCCGGGTGCTGCTTGTGGTACTGGAAGTAGGCGCGGTCGCTGTTGTTGCGGCCATCGAATCGCGTGCCGGCGGAATTCACGATCCAGCGGCCGTTCTCGTCGTAGATGAACAGGCCCTGCAGCGCCGGCATGTCCGCCATGTGCTTCATCATCAGCGCGCGCAGGCGCGCCATGTTCGCGGCCGACCATCCTTCCACTTCGACCTTGTCGACGAGCGACACGAGCACCGTGTCCGCCATCTTGAACGACGAATTCGCCTGGTTGGCGAGCGTGTGCGCGGTGTTGGATGCGGAGATGGACGCGCCGGACAATTCCAGCGCGCGCGAGTGATAGCCGCTCCACGCCATGACGGCGGCGGACGTGAGGCACGCCATGACGATCAGCGCGATCGTGACGACCTTCAGCGGCCGGCGGCCGGCGTCCAGCGCGTCGACACGATCCTGCGCCGCCTGTCCGGCTTGCGACTGCAACAACGCATTGGCTCCCTTGCGAAACAACACCCACCCCGACGATTCGACAAACAGGCGAGTGTATGCGATCGCCCGGGCGGCGGGTCGTCATACCATGCAATACCGGCAGCTTATGTATCCGCGCAACAACGAATGTGACCCGCCGTTACATTGTGCGCCGCTCCCGCGTCATTACAGGACCGGGACCGTCACGGCCCCGTCAGCTCGATGGCCTGGCGCAGCCGGATGTCGTCCGATGCGCTGCCGACCATCAGCTCGAACGTTCCCGGTTCCGCACCCCACGCCAGCTTGCGGTCGAAGAACGACAAGGTGTCGCGGTCGATCGTGAAGCTGACGGTGCGATGCTCGCCCGGTTTCAACACAATACGTTGAAAACCCTTCAGTTCCTTCACCGGCCGCACGACGGACGCCACGGGGTCGCGCAGGTACAGCTGCACGACCTCGGCGCCGGCCACGCGTCCGCTATTCGTCAGCGTGAACTGGAGGCTGATCTTCCCGTCCGGCGCCATCCGCGTGCTGGAGAGACGCAGGTCGCCGTACGCGAACGTCGTATAGCTCAGGCCATGCCCGAACGCGTAGCGCGGCGTGTTCGGCGAATCGATGTAGGCGGACCGGTAGACGCTGTTTCCGTTGTCCAGCACGGGGCGGCCCGTCTGGTATTGCTGGTAGCCGATCGGGATCTGCCCCATGTTGCGCGGGAAGGTCATCGGGAGTTTCGCCGACGGGTTCACCGCGCCGAACAGCACGTCCGCGATCGCATTACCGCCTTCGCTGCCCGGGTGCCACGCATACAGGATGGCGTTCGCCCCTTCCGCGACGTTCTCGAAGATCAGCGGGCGCCCGGCCATGATCACGACGACGGGCGTCTTGCCGATCGCCTTCAGCGCGTCGAACAGTTCCGCCTGGCGGCCCGGCAGGCCGATATCGGCGCGCGATTTCGCCTCGCCCGACATGTCCCAGCTTTCGCCGACGGCCAGCACGACGACGTCGGCCGCGCGCGCGACGTCGAGCGCAGCCGCGAAGCCGTCGGTGCCGCGGCAGGCGACGTCGCAGCCGGCCGCGTACGCGACGCGTGTGCCCGGTCCCGCGTGCGTGCGCACGGCGTCGACGAGGCTCGCCATCGTGGCCGCATTGGAATCCACGATCCAGCCGCCTTCGAGGTCGCGGCGGGCGTCGGCGAGCGGGCCGATCACGGCGATCGAGCGCGCGCCTTTGCGCAGCGGCAGCGCGCCGCCATCGTTCTTCAGCAGCACCATCGATTCCGCGGCGATCCGGCGCGCAGCCGCGCGATGGCGCGGATCCGCCAGCGCCGCCTTCTCGCGCGCGGGATCGGAAAAGCGGTATGGATCGTCGAACAGGCCCAGCTCGAACTTCTTCGTCAGCACGCGCCGCACGGCATCGTCGACGAGCGCCACATCTACCCGTCCGCTGCGCACGAGCTTCGCGAGCGACGACGCGTACGCACCGCTTTCCATGTCCATGTCGCTGCCCGCGGTGATGGCCTTCGCGGCCGCATCCGGCAAGTCGTTCGCATAGCCGTGGACGACCATCTCGCGCACCGAGCCCCAGTCGCTGACGACGAAGCCCTTGAAACCCCAGCGGCCATTGAGGATATCCCGCTGCAGCATCGCGTTGCCGGTGGCCGGGATCCCGTTCAGCGTGTTGAACGAGTTCATGAACGTGGCCACGCCCGCATCCGCCGCGGCCTTGAACGGCGGCAGATAGGTTTCGTACAGCTGGTGCTCGCTCATGTCGACGGCGTTGTAATCGCGGCCCGCGATCGCGGCGCCGTAGCCGGCGAAGTGCTTGGCGGTGGCCATCACGGATTCGAGCCCGCCCAGCTTCGTGCCCTGGAAGCCGCGCACGCGGGCCGCGGCGATGCGCGATCCGAGGTAGGGATCTTCGCCCGCGCCTTCCATCACCCTGCCCCAGCGCGGATCGCGGCCGATGTCGACCATCGGCGCGAACGTCCAGTGGACGCCGGCCGCGGAGGCTTCGCGCGCGGCGATGCGGGCCGATTCCTCGATCGCCTCGAGATCCCACGACGCCGCTTCACCCAGCGGCACGGGGAACACGGTGCGGTAGCCATGGATGACGTCGAGCCCGAACAGCAGCGGAATGTGCAGGCGCGACTGCAGCGCCAGCGCCTGCACCCGGCGCGTCTCGGCCGCGCCGCGGATGTTCAGCAAGGAGCCGATTTTGCCTTCGCGGATGTCGCGCTCGATGTCGCGCACTTTGTCGGAGCCCGGACCCGTGCTGAAGTCCTTGCCCGACAATTGGTTCAGCTGGCCGACCTTTTCGTCCAGCGTCATCTGCCGCAGCAGCGCTTCCACGCGCTGGCCCACATCGGCCTGCGCCGCGCCCGCGAGCGCCATCAGCGCACAGGCGATGACCGTGCGCGCAAAACGTTTTTTCTCCATGTCGTCTCCACCTGGGTTATCCGATGCAATATAACCTCAAGTAAAACGTTTTACAACGATGGGGAGCGCCCTACCATTCGACGGCGCCAAAGCCGCGAAACGGCTGCCAGGTGTAGTAAAGACCGATGGTATCGCGCCGCTGCTGCCGCTCCGGCACGTTGGCGAATGCGAACGTCCGGCGCGACGTGATGTACTTGAGCGAGACGGCGTGGCGACCGGTCAGACGGTATGTCAGCGTGGCGTCGCCCCGGAACACGCGGTCCGTGCCGCTGGTCTCGGGACTGGTCAGTTTACCGTTGAAGAATTCGCGCGCCGTCAGGTCGAGCGCGACCTTCTCGCCGCCAATCACGCGCAGCATCAGCATCGCCTGCGGTGCGAAGCCATAGTTGTACTGGCCGCTCGTGCTGGCGCGCACGGTCCCCGTCGATGTGTAGCCGACACCGGCCGACGCGTGCCCCTGCAGTGCGAGCCCGTCGGCCACCCACCACTGCGCATTGGTGCCCAGCGACAGGCCCGTGCTGGCCACGCGGAACAGCTGCGGGGCCAGGTAATCGTAGCTGCCGTAGAGGCCCGCGATGCCGCGCACGTTGCGGCCGGGCGCATACGGTGCTCCCCACAGCAGGCCGCGCGACGCGAGGCTTTCGATGCCCTGGATGTTCGACAGCCGCAGGCGGAACAGGAAGTAATCGAATGGCCGGCGGTACGTGTAGCCGGGCTTGCCGGGCAGGCCGTAATCGAGCGCGAAGTCGGCCGAGACCTCGTTGCGGTGCGGCGCCTGCGACGGCCCGACGTTCCGGTGCGAGACCCCACCCGCGCCCAGTTGCAGGCGCGCGTAGACGTCCGGGCTGTTGCTGGGCCAGATGCCGGATCCGCGGCCCGGGCGCACGTAGCGGTTGAAGCCGAGCGGCGGCGACACCGCGGCCGCGGCGGCCTCGCGCCAACGCGGCGACAGGCCATAGCCCTGCTCCAGCACGAGGTTCGCCATGCGATACAGGGATTCGCCCAGGAAGCTGCCGCCGAAGCTCGTGGTGATCTGGTCGTTGCGCGAGGGCGGCGTCGTCTCGCCCGCGATTTCCCACACGGCGCTGCCGGCGAACGCGAAGCCCAGCGATTCCCAGAACGACAGGCCGTTGCTGCGCGCGAGGCCGAAGTAGACGGAACCCTGGTACGGGTGGCCGAGCTGGTTGATCTCGAACGGATCGCGGTCGACGACCCAGCTGCTGCGCAGGTTGCGCCGGAACGAACCGACGCTGACGCCGTAGTCGTCCGGACGAACGAAGGCGTGATCCACGCGGTTCAGCAGGAGCTGGAAGGTGGCGATTTCCAGCGCCGCGGCACCATAGCTCTTGTATGGACGCGTATCGTCGCCATGTCCGGGTTCCGGCAGCGGATCGCCGTCCGCCTGGACGGCGCCGGCGGCCAGCGCCAGCAGGACCGCGCAGGCGCAGCGGCGCGGCATGAAGCGATTCCTCGATACCTTCATGTTCCTCTCGACAGCGAATGAGCATGGTTAATTTAAATATAACGAATGCTCACGATCGATGTCGCACGGAACCGGATGAGTCAGAACAGTACGTCCCAGGTCACGGTCACCATCTTCGCGTTCTTTGTGAAGTCGTACGCGCTCGAATCCTTCACCGAGTCCCACTGCACCTTCAGGTCCATGTTCTTGCGAAAGTCCCAGCGCACGCCGACGAAACGCGTGTTGTCGTTCTGCGTTTCCGTATAGGTCGCGGTCTGCTTTTCCTTGTACGAGGAAAAACCGGCCATCGGCATGAACTGGCCCATGCGGTAGCCAACCGTCGCCGTCCAGCTGGACGACTTGTAGTCCAGCGCGGGACGCATGAAGCGGTTGGCTTCCGCGCGCACCATCCAGTTGCCGTAGTCGATGCTGCCGGACAGGCCGATGATCCGCTGGCGCGTACCCCGCGCGAACGTCGGGTCTTCGCCCGGCGGATACATCGACAGGTCGATCGAGTTCTGCATGTAGATCAGGCGCGCGCCGAACACCTCGTTGGACACGTCGAGGTAGCCGCCCAGGATGTGCTTCCAGTTGTCGTCGACGCGGTAGCCGTAATAGATCTTGCGCTGTTCGGTGTTGTTCTCCGTGGTCTCCTGGCCGGCGAAGACGGTGCCGGTGACGGCCCAGTCGCCAAAGCTGCGCGAATGGCGCACGTTCACGCCGTTGTAGGCGCCGACTTCCCAGCCGTAGATATCCTGCGGCACGCGCGCCCACGGCAGCGTGTAGCCGATGTAGACGCTGTCGGAATACGCGTAGATCGGCAGCCGGCGGCGGCCCACTTGCACCGTCGTATCGGGCGCCACGTCGTACGAGAGATAGGCCCAGTCGACTTCCGGCTTGCCGTGTTCCGAAGCGCGCGCCACCGCCTGGACGGTGCCGGACAGCTTGCCGGTGAACCGGTACGTGGCCTGCAGGCCGACGAGCGATTCGCGCGCGAGGCTCCATTCGTTGCCGTGGTAGACGGCGCCGTGCTCGTAATTGCCGATGAAGCAGGGACACGGCTGTCCCATGAACTCCCCGTCGGAACCGCCATAGGCCTTGCCCGCGGTGACGGTGGCGAACCCCGAAATACTCAAGTCGCTGGCCTGTGCCATGCCGGCGCTGGACAACAGCGCGGCGATCATCAGTTTCTTCATGCTTTTTATCGGTTAGTTGGCGGTGGCGATGACCTTGACGGTGGCGTCAACGTCCTTCCTGTCGATGTAGCCGACGGCGTTCGGATCGGCCGCGACGGCCTTGCGCATGGCCGCGCCCGAGTCCACCTCGGCCGGCGGCGTGCCGGTGCCCGTGAAAATCAGCTTGCCCCACATGGCCTGGACCTGGACCGGGTCCTTCTTGCAGGCCTTGGCGAAGAACTCGTCGCGCAACGGGTTCTTTTCCGTGAGGTTGATCGGGGTCGGCGACTTGATCTTGCCGAGGAACGCCTGGCATACCTGCGTCACGGGCGGCGCCAGCGACGAGTGGGCGGACACGATGATGCTGATCTCGGCGTGCGCGGGCGCCACGGCGCACGCCGCGAACGCCACGGCGGATGCCGCAGCGGAAAGGACTCTCTTCATGATGATGGTGTGGTGTTGAAAAGGATGCGGGTCAGGCGCGTCACCGACATCATGGCCGCGATCGCCGAAGCGAGCAAGGCGCAGAC
>NZ_JBKYMO010000054.1:0-19388 GCF_047302915.1 Massilia sp. CT11-108
AGCAGCGCGAGCTGCAGGTCGCCGGCCTGCCACAGCAGCAGCCCGACGAAGACGGCCGCGCCGAAGCCGTACGTGGCCAGAGCGAGCGGCTTCGGTGCCGCCTGCTCGCGCCGGATCACGCGGTTGTGCGGCACGTTGCGCAGCTGGAGCACAGGCGGCAGCGCGAAGCCCACGAGCAGCAGCATGCCGGTGGCGATGCCCTGCAGCGCGGGCAGCAGCGACACGGGCGGCAGCTCGGTGGGAACCAGGCCTTTCACCATCTCGAGCAGCACGAAGTGCGCGCCGAAGCCGACCAGCACCCCGAGCACGCTGCCCGCGAGGCCGACGATGACGAATTCGATGAGGAACAGCGCGCCGACCTCGTTCTGCGTCATGCCGAGGCAGCGCAGCATCGCGCAGGCGTCGAGGTGGCGCTGCATGAAGCGGCGCGCGGCCATCGCGACGGCCACCGCGGCCAGCATTGCCGACAGCAGGCCGACGAGCGACAGGAAGCGCTCGGCGCGGTCGATCGTCGAGCGCATTTCGGGACGGCCGTTTTCCAGCGTCTCGATGCGCACGCCGCGCACGTTGTCCGCCGCGATCCGGCCGCGCAGCCAGCGCTCGTAGCCGGCGATCGCGGCCTGGTCGTTCGGCGACTTCGCCGCCACCTGCATGCGGTACGTGACGCGCGCATAGTTGTCGACGAGGCCAGTCGCTTTCAGGTCGGACAGCGCCAGCATCACGCGCGGCGCGAAATTGGCGAACGAGGCGCCGCGGTCCGGCTCCGACGCGATCAGGCGCGCGACCTTGAAAGGCTTGTCGCCGAGCTGGATCGTCGAGCCGACCTTGATCCGCAGCGGCGGCAGCAGGTTGACGTCGACCCATACCGTGCCCGGCGCGGGGGTGTCGTGCGTGATGTCGCCGAGGGCTTCGCTCGCATCGAGCGTGCTCGTCGTCACGCGCATGGCGCCGCGCAGCGGATAGGTCGTCGACACGGCCTTCACCGACGCCAGCAGCGCCTGCGACGCATCGCCCTGCCCGGACTGCGCCATGCTGGGGAACGTCACCGTGTCGGCCAGCAGCAGGCCGCGCCGCGCCGCCTCGTCGCGCCAGTCCTGGCGCAGCGGCTGGTCGGCGTTGACGAGCAGGTCGGCGCCCAGCAGCTGGCGCGCGTCGCGGTTCAAGCCCGCGCGCATGCGGTCGACGAAGAAGCCGACGGCCGCCAGCGCCGACACGGCGACCACCAGCGCCACCAGCAGGAACCGCAATTCGCCGGCACGCCAGTCGCGTGCGGTCATGCGCAGGGATTGGATCAGCATGGCGGTTACGCGGCCTGTGCGGCGTCGAAGAAGGCGTCCACTTCGGCCAGGTACGCGCGCTTGCGCTCGGGCTCGAGGAAGGCGGCGGCGAAGCTGTTCTTCGCCAGTTGGCGCGCGTGATTCACGCCGAGCGGCAGTGCGTCGAACGCGGCCAGGTAATTGTCGTTGATATAGCCGCCGAAATAGGCCGGGTCGTCGGAATTCACGGTGGCGGCGAGGCCTTCGTCGAGCAGGCGGCGCAGGTTGCTGTCGCCCATCACGTCGAACACGCGCAGCTTGATGTTCGACAGCGGACACACGGTCAGTGCCATCTGTTCGCGCACCAGGCGCGCCGTCAGGTTGGCATCCTCGAGGCAGCGCACACCGTGGTCGATGCGCTCCACGTTGAGCACATCGAGCGCACTCTCGATGTACGCCGGCGGCCCTTCCTCGCCCGCGTGCGCGACGAGGTGCAGGCCGAGGTTGCGGGCGCGCTCGAACACGCGCGCGAATTTTTCCGGCGGGTGGCCCACCTCGGACGAGTCGAGGCCCACGCCGATGATCTTGTCGCGGAACGGCAGCGCTTCTTCCAGCGTGGCAATGGCTTCTTCCTCGGACAGGTGGCGCAGGAAGCACATGATCAGGGTGGCGCTGATCGGCCCGTCCTGGCAGGCGCGCCAGATGCCGTCGACGACGGTCTGGAACGGCGCGCCGCGCGCCGTGTGGGTCTGCGGGTCGAAGAAGATCTCCGCATGGCGGACGTTGTCCGCGGCGGCACGGTGCAAGTAGGCCATCGTCATGTCATAAAAGTCCTGCTCGGTCAGCAGAACACTTGCGCCTGCGTAATATATATCCAGGAACGACTGTAGATCGGTGAAAGCGTACGCTTGACGCAACGCTTCGACCGATGCATACGGAAGAGACACACCATTTCTTTGCGCGAGCTCAAAAATCAGCTCGGGCTCGAGCGAGCCTTCGATGTGGATGTGCAATTCTGCTTTCGGCATCGCCTGCAACATATGGCGCAGCTGTTCGTTCAGCATGGGATCTCCGCGTTGAATCGGTGGAATGGAATCAGGCAGCCAGTGTAGCGCATCGATGCAAGCCTCTCATTTCACTGAAGAATTCCTGATATGTCCGTACACGATACGCGTGCGCCACTGCTTAGCAAGATGGTGCACTATTTACTTAACGATTAATAAACATGATCGTGGCTGACGGGATCAAAAGTCTTGGTTGGAAACCATGTCCGAAATACCAAAAAAGGTGTAAAGGCGTGGTTCGCAATGATCTTAAAAAAGGTTATTCCCTTATTCGTTACAAGGACTTGGAAAGGCCGGGTACACGTGCACGACACTGTTTTGACTTCGAGAACTAATAGGCAGATAATAAATTTCATAAGCGTAAGAAGACGCTCTCAGCGGGCGCTAACAAACCGGCGAGGGGTCTCGCCACCAGCCTGGATCCACAACGGCGGGTACCACGAGGCCCCGGTCAAAACCGGATGAGAACAAGAACATCGCCCTTCGTTTTGTGTCAGATCTTCTGACCTCCAAATCCAGACGGCGACCCCAACAAGAACGCTTTGGGGGGATCTCGAAAACCGTCGCGAGCGGCAGCAGTTTTGTTCGAGAAGCGCAGCTGTACGCTGGTACAGCGAGCATCGCAGGACAAAAATGCAACGCGCAGCAGGTTTTCGACGTCCCACCTGCCAAGACCGGGCTTGGGCGGCAATCTCAGTCAGCCGCCAGACGTGATCAGTGTTAGCACATTAGAGGACATTCACATGACCATTTTTGATAACTACGCAGCCCGCTATGAGCGTACCCGGGAAGAGGAATACTCCCTGTCTGAGTACCTTCAGCTTTGCAAAAAAGATCCCCTGACTTACGCCAGCGCTCCCGAGCGCATGCTGGCCGCAATCGGCGAACCCACCCTGGTCGACACCCGCCTCGACCCGCGCCTGTCGCGCATCTTCGCCAACAAGGTCATCAAGGTATATCCCGCATTCCGCGAGTTCTACGGCATGGAGGAAGTGATCGAACAGGTCGTTTCCTATTTCCGCCATGCGGCCCAGGGCCTGGAAGAGCGCAAGCAGATTCTTTATCTGCTGGGACCGGTCGGTGGCGGTAAATCGTCGATCGCGGAAAAACTCAAGCACCTGATGGAACAGGTGCCGTTCTACGCGCTGAAAGGCTCGCCGGTGAACGAATCGCCGCTCGGCCTGTTCAACGAGGACGAGGACGGCGCCATCCTCGAAGAGGACTACGGCATCCCGCGCCGCTTCCTGCGTGCGGTCCCGAGCCCGTGGGCAGTCAAGCGCCTGCATGAATACGGCGGCGACATCAGCAAGTTCCGCGTTGTCAAACGCTATCCGTCCATCCTGAAGCAGATCGCGATCTCGAAGACGGAGCCGGGCGACGAAAACAACCAGGACATTTCCTCGCTGGTCGGCAAGGTCGACATCCGCAAGCTGGAAGACTATGCCCAGGACGATCCGGACGCCTACAGCTACTCGGGCGGCCTGTGCCTGGCGAACCAGGGCCTGATGGAATTCGTCGAGATGTTCAAGGCGCCCATCAAGGTCCTGCACCCGCTGCTGACGGCCACGCAGGAAGGCAACTACAAGGGCACCGAAGGCTTCGGCGCGATCCCGTTCGAAGG
Organism: Massilia sp. CT11-108; assembly: GCF_047302915.1. Lineage (NCBI taxonomy): Bacteria > Pseudomonadati > Pseudomonadota > Betaproteobacteria > Burkholderiales > Oxalobacteraceae > Massilia > Massilia sp. CT11-108. Next base: position 3,942 of record NZ_JBKYMO010000054.1, read on the forward strand.
CATCATCCTGGCGCACTCGAACGAATCCGAGTGGAAGACCTTCCGCAACAACCGCAACAACGAGGCATTCCTCGACCGTATCTATATCGTCAAGGTGCCGTACTGCCTGCGCGTGTCGGACGAGGTCAAGATCTACGACAAGCTGCTGCGCAATTCCTCGCTCGACAAGGCCCCCTGCGCCCCGGGCACGCTGCGCATGATGGCCCAGTTCGCGATCCTGTCGCGCCTGAAGGACCCGGAAAACTCGAGCATCTATTCGAAGATGCTGGTGTACGACGGCGAGAACCTGAAGGACACCGATCCGAAGGCCAAGTCGCTGCACGAATATGTCGACTACGCCGGCGTGGACGAAGGCATGAACGGCCTGTCGACCCGCTTCGCGTTCAAGATCCTGTCCAAGGTCTTCAACTTCGACAACACCGAAGTGGCGGCGAACCCGGTGCACCTGCTGTACGTGCTGGAGCAGCAGATCGAGCGCGAGCAGTTCCCGGGCGAGACCGAGCAGCGCTACATGTCCTATATCAAGGAACACCTGGCGAACCGCTACGTCGACTTCATCGGCAAGGAGATCCAGACGGCCTACCTGGAAAGCTATTCCGAGTATGGCCAGAACATCTTCGACCGCTACGTCACGTTTGCCGACTTCTGGATCCAGGACCAGGAATTCCGCGATCCGGACACGGGCGAAAGCTTCGACCGCGAAACGTTGAACGCCGAGCTCGAGAAGATCGAGAAACCGGCCGGCATTTCGAACCCGAAGGATTTCCGCAACGAAATCGTCAACTTCGCGCTGCGCGCGCGGGCGACGAACGGCGGCAAGAATCCTGCGTGGACCAGCTATGAGAAGTTCCGCACCGTGATCGAGAAGAAAATGTTCTCGAATACCGAGGAACTGCTCCCGGTGATTTCGTTCAACGCGAAAGCCAGCGCGGAAGATGCAACCAAGCATGCCGACTTCGTGGCCCGTATGGTCGAAAAAGGCTATACGCCCAAGCAGGTCCGCCTCCTGTGCGAGTGGTACCTTCGTGTAAGAAAGTCTTCGTAAAGCATGGGGGGCTCGATAAACCTACTGCGCGTCGCCTGGGCGGCCTGCGATGCTCACCGTACCGAAGGTACGGCTGCGCTTCTCGGCCACCCATGCTTCCGCTCGCTACGGTTTCTCGAGCCCCGTGAAGCATAACGGTATGCACACTTGCGGCCCACCAAATCCGTAACACCCAAACACGTTACGGCGCGGCGAGTTAAGATAAGGGACCGGGAAGGAATCCGGCCCGCCGCGACTTTCAGCAGGAGGCCTGTTTTGACTTACCTCATCGACCGACGCTTGCAGGGCAAGAACAAGTCTGCGGTCAACCGCGAACGCTTCTTGCGCCGCTATAAGGCGCAAATCAAGGATGCGGTGGGCCGGGCGATCAAGGGTCGCTCGATCACCGACGTAGAGAATGGCGAGAAGGTCTCGATTCCCGTCAAGGACGTGAGCGAGCCGCATTTCGGACACGCCCATGGCGGCGTGTGGGAGACCGTCAACCCCGGCAACACGGAATACCAGAAAGGCGACACGATCAACCGCCCCCGCGGCGGTGGCGGCGGCGCCGGACGCGGCCGTGCGGGCAACAGCGAGCAGACGACCGAAGACGATTTCATCTTCGAGCTGTCCCGCGAAGAATTCATGAATTACTTCTTCGAAGACCTCGAGCTGCCGAACATGGTCAAGACGCAGTTGACCCAGGTCGTCGAATACAAGAACCAGCGCGCCGGCTACAACATCTCCGGCACGCCGTCGAATATCCACGTGCTGCGCTCCCTGCGCGGCGCGCTCGGCCGGCGCATCGCGGTGGGCGGTCCGTCCCGCAAGCAGTTGACGGCGCTCGAGCACCAGTTGCGCGACCTGCGCGAACAGGGTGCGGAGGACGACGATCCGCAGGTGATCGAACTGAAGCACAAGATCCACCACCTGCACACGCGCCTGCTGGCGATCCCGTTCATCGACCCGATCGACCTGCGCTACAGCAACCGCATCAAGATCCCGAAACCGTCCACGGCAGCCGTCATGTTCTGCATCATGGACGTGTCCGGATCGATGGATGAAAGCCGCAAGGACACCGCCAAGCGCTTCTTCATCCTGCTGTACCTGTTCCTCAAGCGGGTCTACGAACATATCGACGTCGTCTTCATCCGCCACCACACGGCGGCGGCCGAGGTCGACGAAAACGAGTTCTTCCACTCGCGCGAATCGGGCGGCACGGTCGTGTCGTCGGCGCTGCACCTGCTGAACAAGGTCATCACGGAACGCTACAGCAACGGCGACTGGAACAGCTACGTGGCCCAGGCCTCGGACGGCGACAACTGGGACAACGACTCCGTGCTGTGCAAGCAGATCCTGACAAACGCAATCATGCCCATGGTCCAGTACTACACGTATGTCGAGATCACCGACGGCCCGCCCCAGAACCTGTGGGAGCAGTACGCCGAGGTGGCGGCCGATCACCAGAACTTCGCCATGCAGAAGATCGTGACGCCGGCGGACATCTATCCGGTGTTCCGCGAATTGTTCAAGAAGCAGCCCAAGTAGCGAGGCCCGCTATGCCAAGAGATCCCAACAACCCGCGCGCCCTGCCCGAGCAGTCGGAATGGACGTTCGACCTGATCGAACAGGCGCACGAGGAAATCCGCCGGGTGGCCAGGAAGTTCGGCCTGGACACCTATCCCAATCAGCTCGAGATCATCACGGCCGAACAGATGATGGACGCGTACACGTCCGTCGGCATGCCCGTCTCGTACAACCACTGGTCGTTCGGCAAGCATTTCCTGACGACGGAAAAGAGTTATAAACGGGGCCAGATGGGCCTCGCCTACGAAATCGTCATCAACTCGAATCCCTGCATCGCCTATCTGATGGAGGAAAACAGCCTGACGATGCAGGCGCTCGTGATCGCGCACGCGGCGTATGGCCACAATTCCTTCTTTAAAGGCAATTACCTGTTCCGAACCTGGACCGATGCCGACGCCATCGTCGACTACATGGTCTTTGCGAAGAACTATATCGCCGAGTGCGAACAGCGGCACGGCATCGACGCCGTCGAGGAATTGCTCGATTCCTGCCACGCGATCCAGAACTATGGCGTGGACCGGTACAAACGGCCGGCCAAGCTGTCGGTCGCACAGGAAGCGGCGCGCCAGAAAGAGCGCGAGGAATACATGCAGTCGCAGGTCAACGAGCTGTGGCGCACCTTGCCGCGGCGCGAGGAACAGATCAAGGACCAGCCGCCGCCCCGCTTCCCGCCCGAGCCCGAGGAAAACCTCCTCTACTTTATCGAGAAGTACGCCCCGCTGCTCGAACCGTGGCAGCGCGAGCTCGTGCGGATCACGCGCAAGATCTCGCAGTATTTCTACCCGCAGCGCCAGACCCAGGTCATGAACGAAGGCTGGGCGACCTTCTGGCACTACACGATCCTGCAGGAGCTCTATAAAGAAGGGATCGTCGGCGACGGGTTCATGCTGGAATTCCTGCAGAGCCATACGAACGTCGTCTACCAGCCACCGGCCACGAGCCCCTATTACAATGGCATTAACCCGTATGCCCTCGGGTTTGCGATGATGACGGACATCAAGCGCATCTGCGAAGAGCCGACGGACGAGGACAAGGCCTGGTTCCCGGACATCGCGGGCAGCGACTGGCTCAAGACGCTCGACTTTGCGATGCGCAATTTCAAGGACGAGAGCTTCATCGCCCAGTACCTGTCGCCCAAGCTGATCCGGGAATTCCACTTCTTCGCCGTGCTGGACGACGACCGCAGCGACAAGCTGACGATTTCGGCCATCCACGACGAGGCCGGATACCGCTACGTCCGCCAGCAGCTTGCCGATCAGTACAATATCGGCAATCGCGAGCCGAACATCCAGGTCTGGCAAGTCAACACGCGGGACGACCGTGCGCTGACGCTGCGTCACACCCAGTTCCAGCGCCGCCCCCTGAACCAGCAGGCGCATGAGGTCCTGAAGCACGTCGCACGGCTGTGGGGCTTCGATGTGCGCCTCGAGACCGTTGACCCATCCGGGCGTGTCGTGAGCAGTCTGGAGTGCCGTCGCGAGAAGCGCGCGCGTTACTGACCTTCCGGCCCGCGCTACTCGGCGCGGGCATTTTTTCTTCCATCCTGTTGACATCATCTTCCCCTTGTGATGTAGTTCAACTAACATCTGACGTGGTGAATGAGCCATATCAAGTGCCTGTATCGACATAAGGACTTGTTATGACTGGCCCCTTTTATCCAGGGTCAAAACCGCTTCAACAGTACGCCCTCTCGCTTGGAACTTCGATATAGTTGGCAGAAACGCCATGATTCTTTCTTATGATATTTGCTGAGCTGCAAAATAGACATGGAAAATTCGGTGTTTTGAGGGCAGCAGCCTTATCTTCCACACATTATGAAAGGGGTCCGCTCAACATTGCAAAACAACTAACTTCCACCTCCATCGGCATACCCGCGCCCCTTCTTTATTGATCACTTTCTTTGCCTGTTTTTACAGACAAATAGGCTCTCTTTGAGGGCGTAAAAATGTATGTGCAAAAAAGAATTCGTAGGTATAATTCGCCGATGTCCCGGATGCGGCTCTTAGCTTTTTGTCGTGTTTTGTGGGTTTAGTAGCAACAAAAAAAGGTTGGTATTGGAGAAAGCAGGATGAATTTTTCGCATGAGAAGAACCCCGGGAAGAATTTGACTGGTATCGCCGTTGTCATCGTCTTGCACCTGGTCGTTGCTTACGGGATCGTTACTGGTCTCGGCAAACGCATGGTCAGCAAGATGGCCGAGGCAGTGGAGACCAAGATCATTGAAGACGTAAAACCGCCGCCACCTCCGGAGACGCCGCCCCCGCCGCCGCCGCCGGAAATGAAGGCGCCGCCTCCGCCGTTCATCCCGCCGGTGGAAGTGCAAGTGCAAACCCCGCCGCCGCAGCAAAATGTGATCGCTAACACGACGCAGGCGAAACCGGCGACGAACGAAATCGTGAAGGCACCGCCGGCGCCTCCGACACCGGCACCGGTAGCCAAGCCGGCCGGTCCGGCCCGCACCCCGGCAGTCGCAGACTTCAATACGTGCTCGAAGCCGGAATATCCGAAGTCGTCGCTGCGTAACGAAGAAACGGGTGTGTCGACCATCTCGTTCCTGATTGGTTCGGACGGTGGTGTGAAGGATTCCAAGGTCACGAAGTCCAGCGGCTTCCGCGACCTGGATAAGGCTGCTCAGGTGGCACTGGGCAAGTGCCGGTTCAAGCCGGCAACTGAGAACGGCCAGGCCATCGAGTCCTGGCAGCCGGTTCAGTACGTCTGGACGCTGGAATAACCAGAGACAGCGTATCGTCTCAAAAGCATGATTTTCGTTGTTATTAGTTCAGCGAACTGTTCATTTTAAATTTTTGGAGGAAGCATGTTTAAGAATACCCGTTTGTCCGCTACCGTAGCGGCTCTCCTGTTCTCGGTCACTGCGGCATCGGCACTGGTGTCCGCTCCGGCCTTCGCCGACGCTCCGGCCTCGGCAGCAGCGAGCGCACCGGCAGCGGCACCGGCGGCTGACGCAGCAGCACCGGCAGCCGACGCTGCCGCTTCGGCACCGGCAGCGGCTCCGGCAGCTGGCGGCGAAGCCAAGAAAGAAGAAGTCGAGAACCCGTTCGGTATCCAGGCTGTGTGGGAAGGCGGCGTCGTCTCGCGTATGACCCTGATCATCCTGGCCATCATGTCGATGGGTTCCTGGTACATCATCGTCACCAAGCTGCTGGACCAGATGAAGATCTTCAAGCAGTCGAAGGAAACCAACCAGAAATTCTGGAAAGCACCGTCGATCGCTGCCGGCTCGGCTCAACTGACCGATGGCTCGCCGTTCCGCTTCATCGCTGAAACCGGCACCAAGGCAACCCAGCACCACGACGGCGCCCTGCTCGAGCAGATCGACCTGTCGACCTGGGTGACCATGCAGATCCAGCGCGCCGTGGACAAAGTCCAGTCGCGTCTGCAGGATGGCCTGTCGTTCCTGGCAACCGTCGGCTCGACCTCGCCGTTCATCGGTCTGTTCGGTACCGTCTGGGGTATCTACAACGCACTGACCAACATCGGTATGACCGGTAACGCGTCGATCGACAAAGTGGCAGGTCCGGTGGGTGAAGCACTGATCATGACCGCATTCGGTCTGTTCGTTGCAGTTCCGGCCGTTCTGGGCTACAACTGGCTGGTCCGTCGTAACAAGACCGCAATGGAAGACGTCCGTTCGTTCAGCGCAGACGTGCACTCGGTCCTGATCTCGGGCGCAATGCACACCTCCGAAGCTGCACGTGCTCAAGGCGCCGCTGCTAAAAAGGTTGGCTAAACCATGGGCATGAGTGTTGGCTCCGATAGCGGAGATGAAGATGCAGTGATGTCAGAGATCAACACCACGCCCCTCGTGGACGTGATGCTGGTTCTCCTGATCATCTTCCTGATCACCAGCCCGGTTGTCCTCCACCTGCAGAAGATTAACCTGCCGATCGAGACCAACCAGGTTGTCAAAACCACGCCGGAAGACGTGAACATCGTCGTCAACAAAGATGGCGAGATGTACTGGAACCAGAAGCACCTGGCCAACACCGACGAACTGTTCGATTTCCTGGCCAAGGAATCGGTGAAAGTGCCCCAGCCGGAAGTGAAGATTCGTGGCGACCAGCAAACGCGCTACGAATTCATCGGCAAGGTGTTGTACACGGCCCAGCGTGCCGGGATTCAGAAGGTCGGTTTCATCACCGAACCGCCTGATAAGGGCTGATCCACCAGGACGCAACCCGCCAGCGTGATAGCGGTTTCGACCGCTGTCACGCTGGTTTCCCAAGATTTGAAAGGAAACACCATGGGTATGAACGTTGGTTCGTCCGGAGCTAAAGGAGCAGATCCGGAACCGATGATGGAAATGAACATGACGCCGCTGATCGACGTCATGCTGGTGCTGATCATCATGATGATCATCACCATTCCAAAGCAAAACCATTCGGTTAACTTGAACATGCCGGTTGGCAATCCGCCGCCGCCGACCAAGGAACCGGTAGTGATCACGATCGACGTGGACTTCGACGGTACCGTCCTCTGGGACAACCAGCCCGTCCCGGATCGTGCCACCCTGGAAGCGAAGCTCGCCAATGTGGCAGCCCAAGCTGATCAGCCGGAAGTGCATCTGCGTCCGAACAAGCTGGTCGAGTACAAGGTTGTCGCTGGCGTGATGGCATCGGCCCAGCGTCTTGGTGTCACCAAGATCGGTATGGTCGGTAACGAACAGTTCCAGTAATCGCTTTGGCTATAATGAACACGGCAGGGTTTCCCTGCCGTGTCTATTTTGAATGAGAGAATTTCGATAATGGCTAAATTCCGCCTCGCACACCTCGGCCTCGTAGTGGCCGCCCTCGGATTCACCGCCGCCGCTCCCGTGGTCGGCCTGGCCCCGGTCTACGCCGCGGAGGTCCTCCGCCCCGAAATCGGCAAACCGCTGCAGGAAGCCGCGCAGCTGATTAAATCGGGCAAGAACAAGGAAGCCTTGGCCAAGCTGCGCGACCTCGACAAGGTCGGCGGCAAGTCGGCCAACGAAACCTACCTGATCGAACGCACCCGTGCCGGTGCCGCATCGGCCGCCGGCGATTACGACACGGCCGCCAAGGCCTTCGAATACCTGATCGGCTCCGGCAAGCTGAACGCGACCGAAAAAGCCCAGTTCTCGGAAGGCCTGATCGGCATCTACATGCGCGCGGGCGACCTGGGCAAGGCCAACGCCGCCATCGAACGCCAGCTGAAGGAGCGCGACGATCCGAAGCTGCGCGCCTACCTGATGCAGAACTATTACAAGCAGGGCAACATCCAGGCACTGGAGAATGAACTGCGCGTGGCCGAGAAGAGCGGCCGCCTGAGCGAAGACCAGCTGGGCATGCTGGCCAACATCCAGCTCAAGAAGAACGACAAGGCCGGCTACGTCAACACCATCGAGAAACTGGCCGCCAACTATCCGAAGGCCCAGTACTGGACCGACCTGCTGAACCGCGTGCAGAGCAAGCCGGGCTTCTCGGGCCGCCTCTCCGTGGACATCTACCGCCTGAAGCTGGCCAACGGCCTGCTGAAGAAACCGAGCGAATACATGGAAATGGCCCAGCTCGTGCTGCAGGCCGGCGCGCCGGCTGAAGCCCTGAAGGTCATCGACAAGGGCTACAAGGCAGGCGCACTGGGCACCGGCCCGGACGCCGCGCGTCACCAGCGCCTGAAGGACCTGGCCGAAAAGAGCCTTGCCGACCAGAACAAGAACCTGGCCGCGACCGAAGCGCAGCTGATCAAGGACGCCGACAACGACGGCCTCGCATCGCTGGGTTACGCACTGGTCCAGTCCGGCCAGGCCGACAAGGGCCTGAAGATGCTGGAAGCCGCGTCGAAAGCCAAGGACCTGAAGCATCCGGAAGACGTCAAGCTGCACCTGGGCGAAGCCTACGCCGTCGCCGGCAAGAAGCAGCAAGCCATCAACACGCTCAAGACCGTCCGCGGTACCGATGGCACGGCGGAAGTGGCCCGTTACTTCATCATGGCGATCAACAAGCCGATCTCCGGCTGATCTCCCTGCCCCGGGCTGAACAAAAAGCGCAGTCTGCGTCACGCAGGCTGCGCTTTTTTTATTGGGGGGCAACGCTACCTCATCCGCAGCGGCAAAGGCGTTGCGCTGTGCAACATGCCCTTTGCCGTATAATCTGGTATTTCGCCTAGAAGCACGAACCATCCAATGAAGGTATTTCGCGGACTTCCCAACGACAGGGCACGCGCGCCCTGCGCGCTCACGATCGGCAACTTCGACGGTGTCCACCGCGGGCACCAGGCGCTGCTGGCCCACGTGACCGCGAGCGCCCGCAAGCTCGGGCTGGAAGCCGCCGTGATGACGTTCGAACCTCATCCCCGCGAATATTTTGCGCAGCGCAGCGGCGACCTGTCGAAGGCGCCGGCCCGCATCGCCAACCTGCGCGACAAACTGGAATCGCTGGAACACGCCGGCGTCGACCGCGTCATCGTCGAACACTTCAACGAGCACTTCGCCTCGATGTCGCCGGACGAATTCACGCGGCGCGTGCTGGTCGACGGCCTGCACGTGAAATGGCTGATGGTCGGCGACGACTTTTGCTACGGCGCCCGCCGCGCCGGCAACGTCGCCCTGCTGGCCGAAGCCGGCCAGCGCTACGGCTTCGAAGTGCACAGCCTGCCGGCCGTGCTGCACGACTCCACCCGGATCTCGTCCTCGGCCGTGCGCGCCGCGCTCGCGGCCGCCGATTTCGACGCCACGCGCGCCCTGCTGGGGCACCCGTATTCGATGTCCGGCCACGTGATCCACGGCCAGAAACTGGGCCGCACGCTGGGCTTCCCCACGCTGAACCTGCGTGTCGCCCACCGCCCTGCCCTGGCCGGCATCTTCGTCGTGCAGGTGCACGGCCTGGCCGACCAGCCGCTGCCGGCCGTCGCCAGCCTCGGCGTGCGTCCGACCGTCGAGGACGCGGGCCGCATGCTGCTGGAAGTCCATGTCTTCGACTGGAACCAGCCCTGCTACGGCAAGCTCGTGCGCGTGGAATTCCTCACCAAGCTGCGCGACGAAGAAAAATACGTCGACCTTCCCACACTGACGGCCGCCATCGAGCGCGACGCCCAGCAGGCACGCGCCTGGTTCGCCCAGCGCGCCGGCGCCCTCACGGCCACCGACCGAATTTGACCGGGACTTTTGCAGTCCCGACGACGCCAAGGACGGCGTAACAGCGTGCCGTCCCGTCATCACGAATAACAGCAGTCCACTTTAGAAATCACCATGTCCGATACCAAGCAAGGCCAGAAAGGCCAACAAGGCAACAAGAAGCCGGAGAGCAAATACCCGGTCAACATGACCGACACCCCCTTCCCGATGCGCGGCGACCTCGCCAAGCGCGAGCCGGGCTGGGTCAAGCAATGGCAGGACAAGAAGATCTACGAACGCGTCCGCAAGGCGGCCGCCGGCCGTCCCCGATTCGTCCTGCACGACGGTCCGCCGTACGCGAATGGCGACATCCATCTGGGCCACTCGGTCAACAAGATCCTCAAGGACATGGTCGTCAAATCGCGCACCATCGCCGGCTTCGACGCGCCGTACGTGCCGGGCTGGGACTGCCACGGCATGCCGATCGAGATCCAGATCGAAAAACAGTTCGGCAAGAACCTGCCGACGGCCGAGGTGCTGCAAAAGGCACGCGCCTACGCGCTCGAGCAGGTCGACCGCCAGCGCGCCGGCTTCATCCGCCTGGGCGTGCTGGGCGAGTGGGACAATCCGTACCTGACGATGAATTTCAGTAACGAGGCGGACGAGCTGCGCGCGCTCGGCACGATGCTCGACAAGGGTTATGTGTATCGCGGCCTGAAGCCCGTGAACTGGTGCTTCGACTGCGGCTCGGCGCTGGCCGAGGCGGAAGTGGAATACCAGGACAAGCGCGACCCCGCGATCGACGTCGGCTTCCCGTTCGCGGAACCGGACAAGGTCGCGCAGGCGTTCGGCCTGGACGCGCTGCCCGCGGGCGACGGCTTCATCGTGATCTGGACGACGACCCCGTGGACGATCCCGTCGAACCAGGCTCTGAACGTGCATCCGGAAGTGACGTACGCGCTCGTGAAAGCCGATCGCAACGGCCAACCGATCCTGCTGATCGTGGCGAAAGACCTGGCCGAAAGCGTCCTGCAGCGCTACAAGCTGGAAGGCGGGATCGTCGCCACGACGACCGGCGACAAGCTGGGCGGCCTCCGCTTCAAGCACCCGCTGCACGCGGCCGATCCGTTCTACGACCGCACGTCGCCCGTCTACCTGGCCGAGTACGTGACGACCGACAGCGGCACCGGCGTCGTCCACTCCGCGCCGGCCTATGGCCTGGAAGACTTCCAGTCCTGCAAGGCGCACGGCATGAAGGACGACGAGATCCTGAAGCCCGTGATGGGCGATGGCCGCTTCGCCAGCACGCTGCCGCTGTTCGGCGGCATGACGATCTGGGAAGCATCGAAGCCGATCTGCAACGCCCTGTCCGAAGCCGGCGCCCTGTTCGAGCTGAAGATGTTCGACCACAGCTACATGCACTGCTGGCGCCACAAGACGCCGATCGTCTACCGCGCGACGAGCCAGTGGTTCGCCGGCATGGACGTCAAGCCGAAGGACGGCGGCCCGACCTTGCGCGAATCCGCGCTGGCCGGCATCGCCGAGACGCAGTTCTTCCCCGACTGGGGCCAGGCGCGCCTGCAGGGCATGATCGCCAACCGTCCGGACTGGACCCTGTCGCGCCAGCGCCAGTGGGGCGTCCCGATGGCCTTCTTCCTGCACAAGGAAACGGGCGACCTGCATCCGCGCACGCCCGAGCTGCTGGAGCAGGTGGCCAGGCTGATCGAACAGGGCGGCATCGACGCCTGGCACAAGCTCGACCCGCGCGACCTGCTGGGCGATGAAGCCGCGATGTACGAAAAGAACCGCGACACGCTGGACGTGTGGTTCGACTCGGGCACGACGCACCAGACCGTGCTGCGCGGCTCGCACGCGGCGCAGTCGCACTTCCCGGCCGACCTGTACCTGGAAGGCTCGGACCAGCACCGCGGCTGGTTCCACTCGTCGTTGCTGACGTCGTCGATGCTGAATGGCCGTCCGCCGTACAAGGCGCTGCTCACGCACGGCTTCACCGTGGACGAACATGGCCGCAAGATGTCGAAATCGCTCGGCAACGTGCTGTCGCCGCAAAAGATCAGCGACACGCTGGGCGCCGACATCCTGCGCCTGTGGGTCGCGTCGACCGACTATACGGGCGAACTGGCGCTGTCCGAAGAGATCCTGAAGCGCGTGACGGAGGCATATCGCCGCATCCGCAACACGCTGCGCTTCCTGCTCGCGAACACGTCGGACTTCGATCCGGTCAAGAACGCCGTGCCGGCGACCGAGCTGCTCGAGATCGACCGCTACGCGCTGGCCGAGACCGCGCGCCTGCAGGATGACGTGGCCAAGCACTTCGAACGCTACGAATTCCACCCGGTCGTCGCGCGCCTGCAGAACTTCTGCTCGGAAGACCTGGGCGGCTTCTACCTCGACATCCTGAAGGACCGCCTGTACACGACGGGCGTGAACTCGCACGCGCGCCGCTCGGCGCAGACCGCGCTGTGGCACATCGCGCATTCTCTGCTGCGCATCATGGCGCCGATCCTGTCGTTCACCGCGGAGGAAGCGTGGGCCGTGTTCGCGGGCGAGCAGGCCTACAAGGACAGCGACGAGACCATCTTCACGCAAACCTTGTGGACCTTCCCGGCGATCGCGGACGGCACCGCGCTGCTGGACAAGTACGCGCTGCTGCGCGCCGTCCGTGCCGACGTCACCAAGCAGCTGGAAGAAGTGCGCGCATCCGGCGCGATCGGCTCGTCGCTGCAGGCGGAACTGGCGCTCAGGGCCGCCGGCGACAAGTACGCGACGCTGGCCAGCCTGGACGACGACCTGAAGTTCGTGTTCATCACGTCGCAGGCGACCGTCGAACAGGTCGCCGACGCCGCGGCGGAAGCCGTCACCGTGACGCCGTCCGCGGCCGCCAAGTGCGAGCGCTGCTGGCACTACCGCCGCGACGTGGGCCATGACCACGCGCATCCGGGCCTGTGCGGCCGCTGCACGAGCAACCTGTTCGGCAGCGGGGAACAGCGCCGCTTCGCCTGACGTACCAGCGCCCCGGGCCGCGTGCCCGGGGTTTTACCTTTACGACCATCGACATGGCCAGCAAAAAAAAACCAACATTCTCCGCCGTCTCGTCGCGCTCGGGCGGCAGCCTGACCCCGTGGCTCGGCATCGCCTTCATCGTCATCCTGCTCGACCAGATCAGCAAGATCACCATCACGCGCACCTTCATGCACGGCGAAGAGAAGTCCATCACGAGCTTCTTCAACCTGGTCCTCGCGTATAACAAGGGGGCCGCGTTCAGCTTCCTGTCCGACCAGGGCGGCTGGCAGCGCTACCTGTTCGCCGGCATCGCCATCGCGGCCGTCGGCTTCATCATCTACCTGCTGCGCAAGCACGCGGGCCAGCGCATGTTCTGCTGGGCCCTCGCGCTGATCATGGGCGGCGCCCTCGGCAACCTCGTCGACCGCGTCGCCTACGGCCACGTGATCGACTTCCTCGACTTCTACTGGCGCGGCGTCGGCCACTTCCCGGCTTTTAATATCGCGGACACCGCGATCACGATCGGCGCCTTCCTGTTCATCATCGATGAGCTGCGCCGCGTGAACAAACACTGAGCACGGAGGAACCATGAGCATGGACCTGAAGGGCAAGAAGATCGTCCTCGGCCTGTCCGGCGGCGTGGCCTGCTACAAGGCTGCGGAACTGTGCCGCGCGCTCACCAGGCAGGGCGCGCACGTGCAGGTCGTGATGACCGAGGCGGCCACCCATTTCATCGGCACCGTGACGATGCAGGCGCTGTCCGGCCGCGGCGTGTTCACGGACCAGTGGGATGGCCGCATCCCCAACAACATGGCGCACATCGACCTCACGCGCGATGCCGACGCCATCCTCGTCGCGCCCTGCTCGGCCGACTTCCTGTTCAAGCTCGCGCACGGCGCCACCGACGACCTGCTGTCGACCCTGTGCCTCGCGCGCCCGCACCACGTGCCGCTGCTCGTCGCACCGGCGATGAACGTCGAGATGTGGGAAAAGGCGCCCACGCAGCGCAACGTCGCGCAGCTGCGCGACGACGGCGTCTGCATCCTGGGCCCGGCCGCCGGCTCGCAGGCCTGCGGCGAGACGGGCATGGGCCGCATGCTCGAACCGGACGAACTGCTCGAGGAACTCGTCGCGTCGTTCCAGCCGAAGCTCCTGGCGGGAAAACGCGTGCTGATCACGGCCGGTCCGACGTATGAAGCGATCGACCCCGTGCGCGGCATCACGAACCTCTCGTCCGGGAAGATGGGCTATGCGATCGCGCGCGGACGTCACGCTCGTCTCCGGACCGACGTCGCTGCCCACCCCGCATGGCGTGCGCCGCATCGACGTGCAGAGCGCGCGCCAGATGCTGGACGCCGTCATGGCCGCCGTCTCCGGCCAGCACATCTTCGTGGGCGTGGCGGCCGTCGCCGACTGGCGCGTGGACAATGCCAGCGCCCAGAAGATCAAGAAGGACGGCAGCGGCGACGCCCCGCAACTTCACTTCGCGCAGAACCCGGACATCCTCGCGACCGTCGCCGCGACCACGTCGCTGAACGGCTGGCCGTATTGCGTCGGCTTCGCGGCCGAATCGGAAAACCTGATCGAATACGGCGCGGTGAAACGCGAGAAAAAAGGCATTCCTCTGCTCGTGGGCAATATCGGCCCGCAGACGTTCGGGCAGGATGAGAATGCGATCGTGCTGTTCGACGAAAGCGGCCACACGGTGCTCCCGCGCGCGACCAAGCTGGAACTGGCGCGCCAGCTCGTTTCCGAAATTGCCAAGCGTCTGGAACAACGTTCGCTGCTGGCCTGATTCACCCGTACCACACAAGCACTCCATGAAGAATATCGACCTGAAAATCCTCGACCCGCGCATGAAGGACTTCCTGCCGGCCTATGCCACCGCCGGCAGCGCCGGCCTCGACCTGCGTGCCTGCGTCGAGGCGCCCATGACCATCGTCCCCGGCGAGACGGTGCTGGTGCCGACCGGCCTCGCCATCCACATCGGCGATCCGGGCTATGCGGCGATGATCCTGCCCCGTAGTGGACTCGGCCATAAGAACGGCATTGTTCTGGGGAATCTGGTAGGCTTGATCGACTCCGATTACCAGGGCCAGCTGATGGTCTCGACCTGGAATCGCGGCCAGGCCACGTTCACCCTGCAGCCGATGGACCGCCTGGCGCAGCTGATCGTGGTGCCTGTCATGCAGGTGGGCTTCAACGTCGTGGAGGATTTCGCAACGAGCGACCGGGGCGCAGGAGGATTCGGCTCCACCGGCAAACAATAAACTATGAGGAGCACATGACCGGACATCTTCGTCAGCGCCCCGCGGGTTTCAGGACGACCGCGCTGGGCATCACCGCAGCCCTGCTGCTGTCGGCCTGCGCCACGCAGGCACCGCGTCAACCGTCGGCCACGCCGCGCGTCACCGAACGCCCCGTCGAAGCTCCGGCCCTGAGCCCGCAGATGGCCGCCGCCGCGGACACCCTGACGAAGATGGCGGCCCTGCAGGAGCGCCTGTACAAGGTCGCGGCGCCGCTACTGATCCAGAATGCCGAATTGTGCAAGGGCCAGGCGCGCAACCTCCTCGGCTTCACGGCGAAGAACCGCTGGTCCTATCCGGGCGAATACAACGAAGCCGCGCACGTCGCCTTCGGCATGGACGAACGCCTGCAGGTGACCGACGTGCTGGCCGGCAGCGGCGCCGCGCGCGCCGGCCTGCAGGAGGGCGACGTGCTG
>NZ_JBKYMO010000055.1:0-19305 GCF_047302915.1 Massilia sp. CT11-108
GCGCGGCGGACGACAAGGCGCAGGAGACGACGGTGCGCCTGGAAGCGGCGTCGTACGACGTCCACGGTAAGCCCCTGCGCACGCGCGCGGCGCCCTGACGGGGGGGCGTCGCTCCGTTGTGTAACTGCAACGCAGCGACGAAACCGCGATCCGGCGTGAGTGGGCTGTTATGATTCCAGCGACGTCCCCATGAGAGGTGACGGCCGGAGACAATCACCCACCATGCCATATGCAAGAGTTTTATAAGAAGGCGTTGTACGCGTTCATGCTGATCGTGCTCGCGGACGCGCTGCTGGCGATCGTGCTCGTCGACCGCAGCTATCTGTCGCAGCAGCTGCCGCTGGCGCAGGAGGCCGGCGATGCCGGCGCGCTCCGCTGGCGTGTCGGCGTCACGGCGAAGCAGTGGTACCCGCCGATGGTCCAGGTCGACGCCAAGGCACGCGACAAGCTGCGCTTCGACCTGAACCTGCCGGCGGCCGATCCGGATCCGAACGCGTCCGCGGACCTGCTGGCAAGCGACGGCAAGGGCCGGCCCCTGCAAGCCGATCTGTCGATGTACAGCACCATCTCGTTCGTCGCGAAATGCGCGCCCGCCAATTCGATGATGTTCATCGTCTCGAGCTTCGACGAGCACGTGTCGCAGCGCGGGAATTACCTGACTTATCCGCCCGCCACGACCTATTTTTCGTGCAACGAGGCGGGCGTGCCGGTCACGCTCGACCTGACGCGGTTGACGATACCCCCATGGTGGTTCGACGCGGTGCATCGCGACCTGGCGCGCCAGGATTACCTGCTCGACCGCGTGGAGCGCATGGTGTTCGGCGCGACGCCGCAGAGTCCGCGCGGCGTTCCGGCCCATGTCGAGATCAGCTGGATCACGCTGCGTGGCCGCGACTACCGCTACCTGGCCTGGCTGGCGGGCCTCGTGACGGCGGGTTGGGTCGCGTTCGGCGTGTGGTTCTTCCGCGGCCACGCGCGCGCGATGCTCGCGAGCGTGGACGCGCAGCTCAAGAAGGACCTGCCGCTCGTCGCCTACCGCCAGCTGACGCTGGAGCCTTACCGCGACAAGGAAAAGGCGGCGGTGCTGAAGGTCATCGCGACGAATTACACGAATCCGGAACTGGACCTCGAAGGCGTCGTCGCCGCCACGGGGACGAACCGCACCAAGGTCAACGACGTGCTGAAATCGGAACTCGGCATGACGTTCACCAGTTACCTGAACAAGCTGCGCCTGACCGAGGCGGCACGGCTGCTCACCGAGAAAAACGAGACGACCGTCGCGGAGATCGCGTACTCGGTCGGGTATGCCAACGTCTCGTATTTCAACAAGCTGTTCAAGGAGGAATACGGGTGCACCCCGAAGGCCTTCCGCACGCTGGCGGAGCAGCAGGACCCGCCCGCCGATCCTGTGCACGAAACCGCAGCGCCATGAGTGAAGTCGTTGCGCAAGCCATACACATCGCAATTTTCATGTGTCGTGCTGGTGATTTTCACAATTGTTCCACCGGTTGCTCCTAATCAAAATTGTTGCACCGCCATTAAGCGGTACATGCCGTCTTTCGGCATTCCGATAAGAACGGACGCACAAAAACGCAGAGGAGAATACCAAGTGAAGCAGTTCCAAAGAACCGCCATCGCGACCGGGGCAGCGCAGTTCGTGCTGATGGCCAGCGGGGCCATGTTCGCGCACGGCGCGCACGCGGCCGACGCCGTGAAGAAGGACGAGACGACCACCGTCGTCGTCGTGGGCCAACGGGCCGCACTGGAATCGGCCGCCGCCCGCAAGAAGAATGCGGACGAGATCGTCGACTCGATCGTCGCCGACGACATCGGCAAGCTGCCCGACAAGTCCGTGACCGAGGTGCTGCAGCGCGTCACCGGCATCACGATCGACCGCACGCTGAACCGCGTCGACCCGCAGCAGGGCGTGGGCGACGGCATCCAGCACTTCGCCGCCGAAGGCACGGGCGTGGCCATCCGCGGCCTGACGTACGTGCGTTCGGAACTGAACGGCCGCGATTCGTTCTCCGCGAACGGCGGCCGCTCGCTCAGTTTCGAGGACGTGCCGCCCGAGCTGATGACCGGCCTGGACGTGTACAAGAACCCGTCGGCCGAGCAGATCGAAGGCGGCATCAGCGGCCTGGTGAACCTGCGTACCGCGCTGCCGTTCGACTACAAGGGCAGCAAGGGCGCCGTGTCGGTCGAAGCGTCGCGTTCGCAACTGCGCGGCAAGAATGCACCGGCGTTCTCCGGCCTGCTGTCCAACCGCTGGAACACGGATTACGGCCAGTTCGGTGCGCTGGTCGACGTCGCCCATTCGCGCATGCGCACGCGCAGCGACGGCACGAGCCTCAGCCCGTACATCCCGCGCACCGATGCCGTCGTGGGCGACAAGAGCGGCGCCACGCGCTGGATCACGAACGGTGCCAGCTGGACCACCAATAACTTCGACCGCGACCGCGACGGCCTGTACGGCGCGCTGCAGTGGAAGAAGGACAAGCTGTCGTCCTACCTGACCTATTTCCGCTCGAAGTACGACATGACCACGACGGAAACGTCGGTGTCCCAGAACACGCCCCCGTCCGCGGCGATGCTGGATGCCGGCGCCGAATTCGACAGCCGCGGCGTACTGCTGCGGGGCGTCGTGCGCGATCCGTCGAATCCGGGCGTCAGCATCGGTACCCAGAGCCGCGTCGCGGCCCGCAAGTCCGATACGACCGACATCGCGTGGAACACGCAATGGCGCGCCACCGACCAGTGGACCCTGACCGCCGACCTGCAGCACACTTCCGCCTCGTCGGTGGGGTACGACAACACGCTGGGTATCGGCACGTTCCTGCCGAAGCTGACCACGAACGTGACCACGTCGCCGCCGACGCTGTCGTTCGACGCCGCGGACACCGCCTACCTGGCCGATCCGAACCACTACTACTGGAGCTTCACCCAGGAACACCGCGACGAGTCGATCGCCACCCAGAACGCGGCGCGCCTGGACGCCAAGTTCACGTTCGACAGCACCGTGCTGAACGACCTGCGTTTCGGCGTGCGCTTCACCAACCGCGACGCGATGACGCGCTCGACGCACGACAGCGACTGGGCTCAGATCTCGCAGACGTGGTCCGTCGATACCGTCGGCAACGGCTGGCAGCCGCTGTCCGACTTCGCCTGGCTGAGCAAGCCGAACTTGCGCATGCCGAACGACGTCGCGACGGCGCAGTTCGCGAATTTCTTCGGCGGCAAGGCGGGGGCGCCGCCGGCCGTCGTCGTCCCGAACCAGGGGCTGCTGGCGGGCGGCCCGCCGGCGTCCTTCACCACCCTGCACAGCTACACGCAAGCGGTTTGCAAGCAGCCGTGCTCGCAAACCTGGAACCCGGCCGCCTACGGCGACGACAAGGGACTGAACGGCCAGCATGAGAAGACCAAGGCCGCGTACGCGCAGCTGCGCTTCGGCGTCGACACCTTGCGCTTCCCGGTGGACGGCAACGTCGGCGTGCGCGTCGTGCGTACCGACATGGCGGCGACCGGCTATACGTTGTTCGATCCGCCGCAGAACCCGTTGCCCGTGGTGCCGCTGATCCCGCGCCTGGCGGACAAGCGCGACTTCAACCACAAGTACACGAACGTCCTGCCCAGCCTGAACCTGCGCATGAAGGCCAGCGACGAGCTGCAGTTCCGCGCCGCGTACTCGAAAGGCATGACGCGTCCGGACTTCTACCAGATGCAGGCCTACACGACGCTGGAACAGAAGGTGAACACGCACCAGGAAAACGGCAAGTCGGTGGTGGACTCGATCGATTACCAGGGCAGCGCGCGCGGCAATCCGGTGCTGAAGCCCGTCACGTCGACCAACTTCGACCTGACGGCCGAGTACTACTTCGGCAAGGGCAACTCGCTGACCTTGGCCCTGTTCAACAAGCGCCTGAAGGACATCATCATCGGCAAGACGTCGGCGTACACGGTGAACGACACGACGGGGACGCCGCATGACTTCCTGATCACGTCGCCGGTCAACGGCGCGTCGGGCCGCCTGAACGGCGCGGAAATCGGCTACCAGCAGTATTTCGACAAGCTGCCTGGCCTGCTGTCCGGCTTCGGCGTGTCGGCCAACTACACGTACGTCGACAGCCGCCAGAACATGGGCAAGTCGCTGGTGAACGGCTGGTGCACGCCGAAGGGCACGCTGAACGCGAACCTGGCCCGCGATCTCTCCGGTTGCGACACGGACGGCCGCCTGCTGAACGCGGACAACACGCCGCTGATCGGGCTGTCGAAGAACTCGTACAACCTGGCCCTGTTGTACGACAAGGGCCCGTGGTCCGGTCGCCTGGCCTACAGCTGGCGCACGAAGTACCTGCAGGCGGTCAACGCCTTCGGCACGAACGGCAGCGACGGTATCGACGGCAATCCGGACAGCCCGACCTACCACCAGGGCAGTTCGGTCGGTTATGCGCTGCCGGTCTGGGGCGGTGCCTACGGCCAGCTGGACGCCGGCGTCCACTACAACGTCAACGAGCACCTGAACATCTCGGTGGAGGCGTCCAACCTGACCAATGCGCTGTACAAGCAGTTCATGCAGCAGAATATCGGCATGATGGAACGCGGCACGTTCTACACGGGCCGCCGCTACACGGTGCGGATGGGCTACACTTTCTGATAGCCGCCCCGTGAGTCATACGCCTCCCGCGACCCGGCCGGTCGCGGGAGGTTTTTGCGTTTCCGAACTGGAGAAAACTATGCCCGACAAGGCCATTCGTAAAATCGTCATCGTGGGCGGCGGCACCGCCGGCTGGATGACCGCCGCGCCGCTGGCGCTGAAGCTGGGGGCGTCCTGCGAGATCGTCCTCGTCGAGTCGCCGGAGATCGGCACCGTCGGCGTGGGCGAATCGACGCTGCCGACGATCCGCTACTACAACCACGCGCTCGGCATCGACGGCGCCGACTTCGTCCGGCGCACGAAGGCCACGTTCAAGCTGGGCATCGACTTCCGCGACTGGGGCCATCTCGGCAACCGGTTCTTCCACGGCTTCAGCGATTTCGGTCCGGCCATCGAAAACCGCCCGGCCTTCATGGTCTGGCTGCATCTCGCGCGCGACAATCCGGACATGCCATCGTACGAGGAATGGTCGATCTCGACGGCGATGGCCCACCAGAACAAGTTCGTGCCGCCGCACGGCGACCAGCCCGGCCCCACCAATGCGTATTCGTACGCCTTCCAGTTCGACGCGGGCCTGTATGCCCTGTACCTGCGCGAGTACGCGATGGCGCGCGGCGTGCAGCGCGTCGAGGGCACGGTCGGCCACGTCGAGCAGCACCCGGAGACGGGCTTCATCACCGCGCTGCAGCTGAAGGACGGCCGCCGCATCGAGGGCGACCTGTTCGTCGACTGCACGGGGTTCCGCGGCCTGCTGATCGAAGGCGTGTACCAGGCTGGCTACGAGGACTGGAGCGCCATGCTGCCCTGTAACAGCGCCCAGGCCGTGCCCAGCGCGCTGGCCGACAAGCTCACGCCATACACGCGCTCGACGGCGAAGCCCGCCGGGTGGCAGTGGCGCATCCCGCTGCAGCACCGCAACGGCAACGGCCACGTGTATTGCAACGCGTTCATGTCGGACGACGAGGCGGGACGCGTGCTGCTGGACGGCCTGGACACCGAGGCGCTGGACGCGCCGCGCCAGCTGCGCTTCACGACGGGCCGGCGGCGCAAGTCGTGGGTCAAGAACTGCGTGGCGGTGGGCCTGTCGAGCGGCTTCCTCGAACCGCTCGAATCGACCAGCATCAACATCATCGAACTGGCGGTCGGCTGGCTGATCCAGTATTTCCCGGACCGCGACTGCAATCCGGAACTCGCCGACGAATTCAACCGCCTCGTCGCGCAGCGCTACGAATTCGTGCGCGACTTCATCGTCCTGCACTACAAGCTGACGAACCGCAGCGATTCCGAGTTCTGGCGCTATTGCGCCAGCATGCCCATCCCCGACACGCTGCAGCACCAGATCGACCTGTTCCGCACGTCCGGCCGCATCACCATCTACGACAAGGAAGGGTTCCAGGCCGATTCGTACGCGTCGATGATGCTGGGCCACGGCATCCGCCCCGAGCGGACCGACCCGCTGCTCGACCGCATGGACCAGGCGCGCCTGCTGGACCACTTCCGCAAGGTGCACGCGACGATCCGGCAGGTGGTCGGCGCGATGCCGGACCATGCCGAACTCCTGGCGCAAATCACGGGCGAACCTATACGAAAATCGTAATGGCTTCTGGCAGATTTGATAATTGCGGGCGTCCGGGGCCACGGGCACCATCCCGTGGATAGTCGAAGAGCCGCCTGTCGAGCGGCCGTCACCTACCTTGGAAAGATACCGATGAAACGACGTGAACTCCTGCAGCACATGGCGGCCGCCATCCCGGCGCTCGCCGTGTCCCCGTATGCCGGCGCCGCCGGCGCCCGCGTGCCCATGGCAACCGGCCCGTTCGAACCGACCTGGCCCTCGCTGTCCAGATACGAAACCCCGGACTGGTTCCGCAACGCCAAGTTCGGCATCTGGGCGCACTGGGGCCCGCAATGCGAACCCGAACACGGCGACTGGTACGCGCGCGGGATGTACGAGGAGGGCAGCGATCACTATAAATACCACGTCGCCAAGTACGGACACCCGTCGAAATTCGGCTTCAAGGACGTGATCCAGCGGTGGAAGGCGCAGCGCTGGAATCCGGACGAACTCGTGGGCCTGTACAAGAAGGCCGGCGCCAGGTACTTCGTCGCACTGGCGAACCATCACGACAACTTCGACCTGTACAAGAGCCGCTACCAGCCCGAGTGGAATTCGACGAAGCTGGGTCCGGGCAAGGACCTGATCGGCGGCTGGCGCGACGCGGCCCGCAAGCACGGCCTGCGCTTCGGCGTGTCCGTGCACGCGGCCCACGCATGGAACTGGTACGAGACGGCGCAGGGCGCCGACAAGACCGGCCCGCTGGCCGGCGTGCCGTACGACGGCCGGCTGAAGAAGGCCGATGGCAAAGGCCAGTGGTGGAACGGGCTGGATCCACAGGCGCTGTACGCGCAGAATCACCCGCTCAGCAAGGACGGCGGCAGCACCGACCAGCGCTGGGCATGGGGCGGCGGTGTGCTCCCGCCGGACAAGGCGTATGCGGACAAGCTGTACAACCGCACCGTCGACCTGCTCGACAACTACGACCCGGACCTCGTGTATTACGACGACACGGTGCTGCCCCTGTATCCGGTCAGCGACATCGGCATGCGCCTGGCCGCGCACATGTACAACCGCAGCGTCGCGAAGCACGGCAAGGTCGAAGCCGTCGTCAACGGCAAGATCCTCGACGAGGTGCAGCGCAAGTCGATGGTGTGGGACATCGAGCGCGGCCAGAGCCCGCGCATCGAACCGCTGCCGTGGCAGACCTGCACCTGCATCGGCAGCTGGCACTACGACCGCCGCATCTACGACCGCAAGGGGTACAAGAGCGCGCAGACCGTGGTGCACACGCTGATCGACATCGTCAGCAAGAACGGCAACCTGCTGCTGTCCGTGCCCGTGCGCGGCGACGGCACGATCGACGAGCAGGAACGCGCCATCGTCGAGGAAATCGGCCGCTGGATGGCCGTCAACGGCGAAGGCATCTACGATTCGCGCCCGTGGGCGCTGTATGGCGAAGGCCCGGTGGCGGAGGCGGCCGCGGCGCCGATGTCCGGCCCCGGCTTCAACGAAGGCAAGGGCAAGCCGTTCTCCGCCGCGGACATCCGCTTCACGACCGGCAAGGATGCCGTGTACGCGTTCGTGATGGGCTGGCCGGAAGACGGCACCGTGACCATCAAGACCATGCGCGCCGGCGGCGAGCACCTCAAGAAGGCCGTGTCCCGCGTCGAACTCGTGGGCGGCGGCGCGCTCGCGTTCCGCCAGACGGCCGAGGGCCTGCAGGTCACGCTGCCGCGCGAACGCGCCGCACTTCCGTATGCAATCACGCTGAAAGTCGCCTGAACATGAAACACGTACACCTGATCCCGGCGTTCGCCGCCATCGCCGCCGCCATGCCGGCGCACGCCGCCGCGCCGTACACGGTCGTGTCGCCGGACCACCGCACCCGCATCGAACTCACAGCCGCCGACGGCCAACTGGCCTACACGGTCATCCGCGACGGCGTGACCGTCATCGCGCAATCCCCGCTCGGCCTATCCACGACCCAGGGCGCGCTGGACGGCACCACCCTGCGCGTCACCGGCGTCGAGAACAAGACCGTCGACGAGACGTGGCACCCCGTCGCCGGCAAGGCCGCCAGCGTCGCGGACCGCTACAGCCAGGTCGAGCTGCAACTGGCCGGCAAGGACAAGCCGGTCAAGGTCAATCTCGTCGCCCGCGCCTACGACGACGGCGTCGCGTTCCGCTACGTGCTGCCGCGCCAGCAGGTGGCCGACCTGGGCATCAACGGCGAGGCCACGCGCTTCGACTTCCCGGCCGACTACCGCTGCTGGGGCTTCAATCCGGGCCGCTTCGACAGCTCGCACGAGGGCGAGTTCGACCCCGTGCCGGCATCGACGATCCGTCCGCACCACACGTTCGACGCACCGCTCGTGTGCAAGACGGGCAACAAGAAGACCACGTTCGCCATCGCCGAAGCGGACAAGCGCGGCTATGCCGGCGCGTATTATTCCGGCCGCGGCGACGGCGGCCTGGGCGTCGCGGTCGTGCTGGCGCCGCATTACGACGGCGACGTGCAGGTGCATGGTCCGGCCGTGCGCACGATGCTGGCCGACGCACCCCTCGCGACGCCGTGGCGCGTGGTGATGGTGGCCGACACGCCGGGCGGCCTGACACAATCCAGCCTGATCGCGACGCTGGGCAGCCCGTCGACGATCGCGGACACCAGCTGGATCAAGCCGGGCAAGGCATCGTGGGACTGGTGGAACGGCTGGGCCGTCGACATGCCGGGCGCCGGGGTCAACACCGCGACCTATAAAGCCTATACGGACTTCGCGGCCAGCCTGGGCCTCGACTACATCCTGATCGACGAAGGCTGGTACGAAGGCAGCTCCGAACAACCGCTGCCGTCCAATCCCTTGAAGCCGGTCCCCGCGATGGACATGCAGGAGATCATCAAGTACGCGAAGCAGAAGAACATCGGCGTGTGGGTCTGGCTGCAGTGGAAACAGCTCGACCGCCAGATGGACGACGCGTTCGCACTGTACGAATCGTGGGGCATCAAGGGCGTCAAGGTCGACTTCATGGACCGCACCGACCAGGACATGGTGGCCTTCTACCACAAGATCCTGTCGAAGGCCGCGAAGCACCACCTGATGGTCGACCTGCACGGCGCGTATCCGCCGGACGGCCTCACGCGCACCTATCCGAACTACATGACGCAGGAAGGCGTGATGGGCGCCGAGTACAACAAGTGGAGCGCACGCGTCACGGCGACCCACAACGTGACCCTGCCGTTCACGCGCATGATCCTCGGTCCGATCGACTACACGCCGGGCGGTTTCCGCTCGATCGCGGCGAAGGACTTCATGGGCCAGCGCCGCAACGTGAAGCCGTTCGTGCAGACGACGCGCGGCCAGGCCGTCGCCATGTACGTCGTGTACGATTCGCCGTTCGGCATGGTGGCCGACAGCCCGGACGCCTACCGCAACGCGGACGGCACCTGGGCCGACGGCGCGAAGTTCATCGGCGCCGTGCCGACCACGTGGGACGAGACGCGCGTGCTGGACGGCGACATCGGCCAGTACATCGTGACCGCCCGCCGCAAGGGCAACACGTGGTACATTGGCGCGATGACGAACGAATCTGGACGCACGCTCGACGTGCCGCTGGACTTCCTGGCGCCGGGCGCGAATTATTCGGCCGCGATCCTGGAAGACGGCAAGGACCGCAACCACCTCGCTGCGCGCACCACGCGCGTGACGGGCAAGAGCCGCCTGCAGCTCAAGCTCGCCGGTTCCGGCGGTGCCGTGGTCACGCTGACGCAAGGAGCGCAATGATGCGGCGGCCGCTGCGGGCCGCGCTGGCGGCGTGCGTGCTGCTGCTGTGCCGCGACGCCGCGTTCGCGGCGATCCGGGACGTGCGCGAGTCCGGCAGCGGCATCGAATACCGGGTGGACGACACCCGCGTGAAGGTCGAATTCGTCACCGACCGCATCGTGCACGTCACGGCGACGCGCAATGGGGACTGGTCGACATCCGCCCACCTCATGCGGGTGCCGGTCGCCGCCAAGCCCGGGGCGATCACGGCCAGCGACGAGGGCGAGGCCCGCATCCTGCGCTCGGCGCAGGCGGGCGTCGCGGTGAACCGGAAGACGGGCGCGCTCGCGTTCCGCAACGCGGCCGGCGCGGTGCTGCTGCGCGAGGACGATGCGGCGCCCCGTGCGTTCGAGCGGGTGGCCGTGTTCAAGTCGACGCCCGATCCGGCCACGGTGTCCACCGTCAAGACGGTCGACGGCGACCGGCAGGTGGCCGGCAAGTATGTCCAGATGAAGGACCGCGACGCGTGGAAAGCGACGGCGCGGTTCCGCCTGGGAGACGAGGAAGCGCTGTACGGCCTGGGCTTCGACGAGACGGCCGACCTCGACCTGCGCGGCAAGACCAGGCGCCTGTACCAGCACAACCTGCGCATCGCGATCCCGTTCGTCGTGTCGACGCGCGGCTACGGCGTGCTGTTCGACACGTACAGCGCCATGACGTTCGCGGACGGGAAGACGGGCATGTCCGTCGCGAGCGACGTCGTGGACGATCTCGATTACTACTTCATCCTGGGGCCGTCGATGGATGGCGCGGTCGAAGGCTACCGTGAGCTGACGGGTGCCGCGACGATGCTGCCGCGCTGGGCTTACGGCTACGTGCAGTCGAAGGAACGCTACAAGACGCAGGACGAAGTCGTCGAGACGGTGAAGGCATTCCGCAAGCGCCGCATCCCGCTCGACCTCATCGTGCAGGACTGGAATTACTGGACGCCGGACCACTGGGGCAGCCCGGTGCCGGAAGCGGCGCGCTATCCCGATATCGCGGCGATGACGAAGGCCGTGCACGACGAGAACGCGCACGTGATGATCTCGATCTGGCCGAATCCGAGCCCGCTCGATGCACCGGGCAAGGAACTGAAGGACGGCGGCTACCTGAGCGGCGGCACGCCGTACGTCGATTTCTTCCGTCCCGAGGCGGCCGACGTCTATTTCAGCAACGTGTGGAAATATCTGGGCCGGCATGGCATCGATGCGTGGTGGTGCGACTCGACGGAGCCGGAAGTCGCCGACTGGACGTGGGATGCCAAGCGTTCCGGGCGCGCGGACGACGTCAACGTCGACGGCCTGGCGCGCGTCATGGATCCGCAATACCTGAACGCGTACGCGCTCGTCGACGCGCAGCATTTCATGCGCAACTGGCGCAGGCACGCGCCCGGCAAACGCCTCGTGAACCTGACGCGGTCCGCCTATCCCGGCAGCCAGGCGGCGGGGGCCGTCGCATGGACCGGCGACATCTCGGCCACGTGGTCCGTGTTCGCGCAACAGGTCGCGGCGGTCCAGAGTTACAGCGCATCGGGCAACCCTTACGTCACGTTCGACATCGGTGGATTCTTCGTCGCCCGCGGCCGGCCCTGGTTCATGGCCGGCGACTTCGACCAGGGCGCCGCCGACCTGGGCTACCGCGAGCTGTACACGCGCTGGCTGCAGCTCGGCGTCTTCCTGCCCATGTTCCGCAGCCACGGCACCGACACGCCGCGCGAGCCGTGGCACTTCGGCGCGCCGGGCACGCCGTTTTATGACGCGATCGTGGATGCCATCCAGCTGCGCTACCGCCTGCTGCCGGCAATCTATTCGCAGGCCGGCCTGGTACACCTGCGCGGCGCATCGTTCATCCGTCCGGTGGCGTTCGCGTTCCCAAATGACCCGCGCACGCACGACCTCAAGTCGCAGATGCTGTTCGGCGACGGCATCATGGTGAGCCCCGTGACGACGCCGATGTATTTCGCGCCGGGCTCCAGGCCGATCGAGGGCGCGGCGCGCACGCGCGACGTATATCTGCCGGCGGGCACGTGGTTCGATTTCCGGACCGGCGAGCGGCTGGCTGGCGGCCGCACGGTCGCGGTGGCCGCGCCGATCGACCGCATGCCGGTGCACGTCCGGGCGGGCAGCATCGTCCCGCTGGGCCCCGTCGTGCAATATGCGTCGGAACAGCCCGATGCGCCGATCGAACTGCGGATCTACCCGGGCGCCGACGGCGACTATACGTATTACGAGGATGCGGGCGAGGGCTGGGGCTACGAGCGCGGCGAATACGCGCTGACCGGCATGCACTGGGACGACGCGGCGCGCAAGCTGACGATCGCGCAGCGCCGCGGCGCGTTCCCCGGCATGCAGGCGCGGCGCCGGTTCAAGGTCGTCATCGTCGGCCGGGAGGGTAAGGCGGCCGATCTCGTGTACGATGGCCGGGCCGTGACAATCCAACAATAATCCATTCAGGAACCGAGACATGCAGATTCAGCTTGCCGCCGCCATGGCGGCCGCCCTCCTGTGCACCGCCGCCCAGGCGCAGGACACCGACGTCAACGCCAAGGACAACGCCAAGGTCAGCGCAGAAACGGCGCGCGCCAACTTCGCGCGCACTATCGTCCTCGCCGCCGACGACGTGCGCGCGTTCGCGCCGCCGCCCGCCGGATTCGCGGATGCGCAGCCGGGCCGCGCGCAAGGGAAGGTGGAGACGTTCACCTACGCGTCCAGCGTCACGAACAAGCGCCGCACGGCGAACGTCTGGCTGCCGCCCGGTTACGACAAGTCGCACCGCTACCCGGTGCTGTACCTCCTGCACGGCATCGGCGGCAACCAGGACGAGTGGCGCGGCTATGTGCGCGCGCAGGACGTCCTCGACAACCTCGCGGCCGCCGGCAAGATCGTGCCGATGATCGTCGTGATGCCGAACGGCCGCGCGCTGGCGGACGACCGCGCGCCGCCGGAGAACAAGGTCTTCACGCCGGAAAACGCGGCCGGCTTCGCGCGTTTCGAGCGCGACCTGCTGGATTCGCTGGTTCCCGCCGTCGACGCCGCGTATCCGACGCTGAAGGACAGCGCGCACCGCGCGATCGGCGGCCTGTCGATGGGCGGCGGGCAGGCGCTGAATTTCGGCCTGGGGCATCCGGAAGCGTTCAACTGGGTGGCGGGTTTCTCGCCGGCGCCGAACACGGAAGCGCCCGCGAAGCTGGCGGGTGAGGCGGCACAGGCGAAGGGCAAGCTGAAACTGGTGTATCTGTCGTGCGGCAACCGCGATGGACTGATCAACGTCGCGCAGGGCGTGCACCGCCAGCTGCGCGAGCAGGGCGTCGCCCACGTGTGGAACGTGGACGGGTATGGGCATGACCGGGACAGCTGGGCGGAAAACCTGTATCACTACGCCCAGCTGCTGTTCCGTTAAGGAGCGTCGTAAAACCTGCTGCGCGTTGCACTGTTGCCCTGCGATGCTCGCTGTACTACTCGTACAGCTGCGCTTCTCGGACAACATTGCTGCCGCTCGCGACGGTTTTCCGAGGCTCCTTTTCAGTTCTCCTCGACGATCGCGAGATCCCACGGCGCCAGCGTGACGGTCTCGTCGCCCTTGACGGCGCGGGACGTCAGCAGGTCCGTGCCGGTCTTGTGGCGGTACGTGAACGTCGCGGGGCTGCCCGAGTAGTTGAAGTAATACCGGATGGTCTTGCCGAACCGGTTCACGCCCGTGCGCGCCTGGATGTGCGACGGCAGTTGCTGGTCCGGCCCGATCAGGCCCTTCTCCTGCAGCACGGATTGCAGCACGGCCTTCTGCAGCTTGTCCGACAAATACGTGCCTTCGTAGACGGCCTTGCCCGCGCCGAACTGGTTCGCCGTGATGGCCGGCCAGCGCCCGAAGAACGGGTGGTCGTACCAGGCGAGCGCCTTCGCCGTATCCAGCTGCAGGAACTCGGCCCAGTGGCGCACCTTGTTGTCGTCGCCGGCCTGGAACGGGTCGCCCTTCAGCGCGAGCGGTTGTGCGAGGTTCGAGAATTCCTGGTAGTGGAAGCCGAGCACCTGGCGCAGGGGACCCGGCGCCATCGTCCAGCGCACCGCGGCGTTCTCGTTCGCGAAGCCGCTCTTGAAGCCCATCACGACGTGGCCGCCCTTGCGCACGAACTCGGCGATCCGCTGCAGCAGCGCGTCGTCCGCGATGTACAGCGACGGCACGACCAGGACCTTGTACGCGGACAGGTCGGCCGTGTCCGGGAACACGAAGTCGGTGCCGACATTCAGGTCGTACAGCGCGCGGTGGATCTGGCGCACTTCCGAGCCGTAGTCGGCGTTGCTGCCCGCCGAGCCCCATTGCGACTGCTTCGCGAACGGCATGTCGTTGATGGCATTGAGCGAATCGCGGCTCCACAGGATCGCGACGTCGTTGTGGATGCGCAGGTCGACGAGGCGCTGGCCGATCTTCTGCAGTTCCTTGCCGGTGCGGCTCATTTCCGCGTAGGCGCGGTTCGGCTCCAGGTCGTGCGAGAGGACGCCTTTCCAGTACGTCTCCTGGTTCGCGTGGATCGACGCCCAGTGCCAGTATTCGACCATGTTGGCGCCGTTGGACAAATGCGTGTAGACGTCCTGGCGGAACTGGCCGTCGTACGGCGGGTACTGGAACGAGGAGCTCCAGTCGGTCGTCTGCGCGTTCGTTTCCGTGACGAGGAAGTTGCCGCCCTTGAGCGAACGCGTGAAGTCGCCGTCGAGCTTCTGGGCAGCGCCGTTGTACTGGTCCTGCGTGCCCCAGTGGTAGATGTTCACGCCGGCGACGTCGAGCTTCTGCGCGACGGCGCTTTCGTTGACGTCGCCGTGCAGCGAGCCGGCGAAATCGTGCGTGACGAACTGGCGCGGGCCCGCGCATTCGCGCACGAGCTGCGCCTGCCAGTGCAGGAAGTCCGTCACGCGCATCTGGCTCCAGCGCGACCATTCCAGTTTGTAGCCCGTGCTCTGGGCGCCGTCCGGCCGGGGCAGGTCGGTCCACGAATGCAGGTCCTGGCCCCAGTAGTTCAGGAACCAGGCGCGGCTGAGGTTTTCCGGCGTGCCGAATTTCTTTTCCAGGTAGTGCTGGAAGCGGATGAAGACGTCGTCGTTGGCGGCGCCGTAGCTGCCCGTCTCGTTGTCGACCTGCCAGCCGATGACGTTCGGGTTGTCCTTGTAGTGCGCGGCGATGCGGCGGATCAGGCGCTCCGCGTAGAAGCGGTAGGCGGGAGAATCCGTATTCATGTTCTGGCGCATGCCGTACGTGTTCTTCGCGCCGTTGAATTTGGTCGCCAGGATTTCCGGATGCTGGCGCGCCATCCACGCGGGGATCGAATAGGTGGGCGTGCCCATGATGACCTTGATGCCGGCCTTGCCCATCGCGTCGACGACGCGGTCCATCCACGCCGTCTCGAAGCGGCCGTCCTCCGGCTCCCACAGGCTCCATGTCGATTCGCCCAGGCGCACGACGTTGAAGCCGGCCGCCTTGATCATCTGGACGTCCTTGTCCAGCCGCTCGTAGGGCATGTATTCGTGATAGTACGCGGCGCCGTAAAGGACGGTCGGGAAGTCCGGCTGGGCGGCCGCGGCGGGGGCGCATGCGCCGCCTGCGAGTGCGCACGCCAGCGCGAGTGGGAGGAGTCTCCGGGTGAACATTCGTAGCCTTTCTTATGGATAGAGGTCTGGATAGTCATGCATTCTGACGTGTCGGGACAGGGTCGGGCAATTACGAAATTCGCTTCCTGCCATACGATTTGTCGTAGGTGTCGAGGTTGGGCAATTTCGTATGGGGTGCTGGCATTTTTCACAATTGCGGCGGCGCGTCATGGCTTCCACAATGGCTGGGTAGTCTCCTACCGCCTGGCATGGTAGGTTTTATGGGGCGGCCCTGGGCCGCCCCTTTTTTTGCCTTCGTATTGACCGGGCTGTTATGATCGGAGCGATCGAAGATCACTCAACGGCCGTACGACCATGCAAGAGTTTTACAAGAAGTCGCTGCTCTTTCTGATCGCGCTGCTGGTCGTGGATGCGCTGCTCGCGGCCTTGTTCATTTTCCTGAGCCAGCCGACCTATACGTTGTCGCCGGCGCTCCGGGACGGCATCCGCTGGGACCCCGTCGCCGTGTCCGACAAGGAGTTGGACGGCACGTCGGCAGTCAATCTGCGCGGTGCGGGACCCGGCGCGGTATCCTTCGACTACCGCCTGACGCACGACGGCAAGTTTCCGTTTGCCGGCATCCGGTTCATGGCCAAGGACGCGAAGGGCAACCTGGCCACGGTCGACCTGCGGGGATACGAGACCATCACGTTCACCGCGCGCTGCTTGCCCGCCTATCCGATGATGCTGGGCATGACCGTGTTCGACGACAAGATCTCGGTCCCGGGCCAGTACCTCACCTACCGGTCGCCCGGTACGTTCTTTCCTTGTAACGAACAAGGCGTGCCCGTGTCCATCGACATCCGGCGGCTGACCGTCCCCGACTGGTGGCTGTCGATGATGAAACTGCCGCTGTCGTCCAAGGATTACCAGCTCGACAAGGTGGCGCAGTTTTCCTTCGGTTCGAGTTCGCGAACGCCATTCGACCTCGATGCGCACGTGGAAATCAGCAATATCAAATTGCACAGGCAGGATTACCGGTATATCGGCGCGCTTGCCGTGATTCTCGTAACGGGCTGGATCATGTTCGGCATCTGGTTTTTCCGGACCCATACAAGGACCCTGGCCGCCAGCCTGAATTCCAGATTGAAAAAGGATCTGCCGCTGGTCGCTTACCGCCAATTAACCGTGCAGCCATATCGGGACGAGGAAAGCGCGACGGTGCTGAAATATATCGCGACGAATTACACGAATCCCGAACTGGAACTGGAAAGCGTGGTGGCCGGCACCGGTGCCAACCGGAATAAAGTGAATGAGCTGCTGAAAACGGAACTCGGCATGACGTTCACCGGTTATGTGAATAAATTGCGGCTGACCGAAGCGGCGCGCCTGCTCACGGAAAAAAGCACCGCGACCGTGGCGGAAATCGCCTATTCGGTCGGCTATGCCAACGTGTCGTATTTCAACCGTTTGTTCAAGGAAGAGTACGGTTGCACGCCGAAGGCATTCCGGACGCTGGCACCTGGCCAGCCGTCCATCGACGCCGAGTCGCGGCCAAAAAAGGTGGGAAACGGCTGATCCAGCCTTCCACTCCCTGCAAAACTGATCGTACTTTTTGCACGGTGAAAGAAATCCGCTTGCTGACGTTATAGGCGCCCCGGGGTGGGATCCTATTCTTGAGCTGAAGGGGCGCCGCCACCGGCACCCCGGTCACGCTACGAGGAACCATCCCATGACTGCGCATGTCCCGTGCCCAACCCATTCCAGCCGCGCGCTCGCAATGAGCGCATCTTCCCGCCGTCTGGAAAACATCATCCATTGTTTGCCCCGCTTTGCCGGGCATTGCGCTGCCTGATCTCCTTGTTGCTGCGTTATCTGTTTACTGAGCTGTTTACTAAACATGCCATGCCGGGCCCGTTTAGCCCGGAAACAAAATAAAAATAGTTTCACAGGAGACGACAAGAGTGAAAACGACGAAAGCCTATCGGATAGCGCTGCTATTCAACGGAAACAAAACGTTCGATCGCGATGTGATTGCCGGAATTGCCGGCCATTTGGGCGGTACGCGCGTGGCCTGGGATTTATTTCTGGAAGAGGATTTCCGCCTGCGCCTGAATGGAATGGATCGCTGGCAGGGCGATGGCGTCATCGCCGATTTCGACGACCCGGCCGTCGTCCGGGCATTATCCGGCTGCACGGTGCCGGTGGTCGGCGTCGGCGGTTCCTATGCGAACGAGGACGCGTATCCGCCCGGCGTGCCCTATGTCGCGACCGATAATGTCAAGCTGGTCAAGCTGGCGCGCGACCACCTGATCGACGTCGGCCTGCAACGCTTTGCCATGTTCAGCCTGCCCGAAGCGCAGGAAAGCCGCTGGGCGCAGGAGCGCGAGCGCGCGTTCCGCACCCTGATGGCCGACGACCGGATGGAAGCGGAGATCTTCCGCGGCTGCGAGACCAGCGCGGCGTCGTGGGACGCGGCGGTGCAGGGCCAGATCGACTGGCTGCGCAGCCTGCCCAAGCCGGTGGGCGTCATCGCGGTCACGGACGCGCGCGCGCGCCAGCTGCTGCAGGCCTGCGCGATCGCCGGCATCTCGGTGCCGGAGCAGGTGGCGCTGATCGGCATCGACAACGACCCGCTCGTGCGCATGCTGACCCGCATCCCGCTCAGCTCCGTGATCCAGGGCGCGCACGAGATGGGCCGCACGGCGGCGCACCTGCTGGAGCAGATGCTGCACGGCGTGCGCCTGTCGAACACGCGCATCCTCGTGCCGCCGGCCGGCATCAACGTCCTCGCGTCGAGCCGCTACCAGGCCGTCAAGCATCCGCACGTGATGCGGGCCTGCCACTACATCCGCCAGTACGCGTGCCAGGGCATCAAGACGCACCAGGTGGCGGAGTACGTGGGCGTGTCGCGCTCCTCGCTGGAAGTCTACTTCCGCCAGGAGCTGGGCTGCAGCGTGCACGACATGATCCTCAAGTCGAAGCTGGAAGCGGCCAAGGCGGGACTGGAAAGCGGCGAACGCAGCATCGCGGACGTGGCGCTGGGCTGCGGGTTCACGTCCACGCAGTACATGCACCTCGTGTTCAAGCGCGAACTCGGCTGCACGCCGCGCGCATGGCGCGACCGGGCGCTGGGCGAACGCACCGCCGCGTAGCATCGGCGAGAATCGTTCGGCCCGTTGGTGATTTTCGTAATTGAAACACAACGCGTGGGCCGGGAGAATGGCTTCCTATCGAACCTCGGGAAGCCAGACTGCAATGACGATCCACCTCATTCCGGGCGCCCCGGCCGTGTCGGCCGGCGAACGCTCGTTCATGCTCGAGAACGCGGCCGGCATGACCGTGACGATCGGCGAACGGGGCGCGCAATTGCGTGCCTGGGTCGCGCCCGACCGTTACGGGCGCATGGCCGATGTCGTGCAGTCGGACCTCGACGGCATCCCGTCCGGCGGCCGCGCCGCGCGCTGGGAGGGGCGGCAGGCGAACGGCGTCGTGTCGCTGGCGCTCACCGCGGGCGGCGACGGGGCGGGGATGCTCGTGCATTACCGGCTGGACGACGAGGGCGCCCTGTCGATCGAGTACCAGGCCGTGGCCGGCGTGCCGATCCCACTCGCGGCGCTGGCGCATCCTTCCTTCAATCTCTCCGGCAGCCTGGCCGACGTGGGCGACCACATGGTGCAGATCGACGCCGACTATTTCGAGGAAACGGGGCCGGGC